>CAVHEY010000014.1:2418-17423 GCA_963635155.1 Bacteroides stercoris | reverse complement strand
AGCGATTGTAATCGTAGCTTGCGCGGGGCGGGCGGGAGAAATAGCCTCGCCTATTCCAACTCAAAGGCGCCGTTATAAAGCTGATAGTATTTCCCCTTCTGGGCGATGAGCTGCTGATGATTTCCCCGCTCGATGATGCGACCCGCTTCCATCACCATGATAACGTCCGCATTCTGCACCGTGGAAAGCCTGTGGGCGATTACGAAAACCGTCCTGCCCTTCATCAGATTGTCCATACCCCGCTGAACGATGGTCTCGGTTCTCGTGTCGATGGAGGAAGTCGCCTCGTCCAGAATCATAACCGGCGGGTCTGCAACCGCAGCCCTTGCAATGGAAATCAGCTGCCTCTGCCCCTGGGAAAGACCGCTGCCGTCTCCCTCAAGCACCGTATCATAGCCCTTCGGGAGCATTCGGATAAAGCCGTCGGCGTTTACCAGTTTCGCCGCCTGTATGCACTCTTCGTCCGTGGCATCAAGCCTGCCGTAGCGAATATTTTCCATTACGCTTCCGGTAAACAAATTTACATCTTGCAGCACCACGCCTAAAGAACGGCGCAAATCCTCTTTCCTTATCTGGTTAATATTGATTCCGTCGTATTGAATCTTGCCGTCGTCTATATCGTAAAACCGATTGATCAGATTGGTAATCGTGGTCTTCCCTGCCCCGGTTGCACCTACGAGGGCAACCTTTTGCCCCGGCTCTGCATATACGGTAATGTCATGCAGCACCGGCGTGTCCTCTTCGTATCCGAAATCAACGTCCTTGAGATTGATTCTTCCCTGCATTTTTATCAGGCGGTCGCCGTCTTTCCACGCCCACAGACCCGTATGCTCCTCGCACTCCGTGAGCCTGCCCTCCGAATCCTCGTGTACGTTTACCAGAGTCACCGTGCCGTGGTCTTCCTCCGGCTCCATATCGAGAAATTCAAAGATTCTCGCCGCCCCCGCAAGCGCCATGACCACCGAGTTCAGCTGCTGAGAAACCTGGGCGATAGGGTTGACAAAGTTTCTGGAAAGGGTCAGGAACGCCGCGATTGTGCCGAGGGTAAGGGTCGCCTCACCGCCGATGGACAAATTGCCGGCTCCGCTGATTGCCATGGCTCCCCCTACAAAAGCGATGATGATATAAAGCACGTATCCAAGGGCGCCCATAAGAGGCATCAGCATATTGGCAAGTCCGTTGGCGCTTGCTCCGCTTTTCCTGAGCCTGTCGTTCTTTTCGTCAAAGACCTCGCACGCCTTTTCTTCGTGGCAAAAGACCTTCACCACCTTCTGCCCGTTTATCATTTCCTCGATGTAGCCGTTGACCTCCGCAAGGTTTTTTTGCTGCTCCATGAAGTAGCCGCCGCTCTTGCCTGCGATTTTCTTTACGATAAAAAGAATCAAAACCGTAAAAACAAGCACGATCAGGGTCAGCCAAATGCTCAGGTGGAGCATGGAAAAAAACACCGCCACCATGGTCACCACCGACGAAAAAAGCTGGGGCAAGCTCTGAGAAAGCATCTGCCGAAGGGTGTCGGTATCGTTGGTATAATAACTCATTACCTCGCCGTGGGTTCGCCTGTCGAAGAAGGAAATAGGAAGCTCCTGCATATGGGCAAACATCTCGTCACGAATGTTTTTGAGGGTTTTCTGGGAAACCACCGCCATGGTTCGGTTATAGAAAAGCCCCGCTAAAACTCCGGCAAGATACACGACGCCGATGGCGCAAATCGCCTTTGCAAGCCCGCCGTAAACCGGATTTGCCGCAAGGAGCAGCGGCTGAATATAGCTGTCAATCAGGGTTTGCAGGAAAAGAGACGATGCAACGCCGGCTGCCGAGCTGATGAGGATACAAATTACCACGAAAACGAGTTTCAGCTTGTATTCCCCCAGATAGTTCATCAGCCGCTTCAGGGTCTTTCCGTCCATGTTTTTCAGGCTTCCTGCCGGAGAAAATCCCCGGTTCCTGCCCATCGGTTTGGCGTTAGCAGCCTGTCTTGTCATCGCTCTCACCTCCCTTGTTCTGCGACTCGTAAACCTCACGATAGATCCGGCTGGATTTCATCAGCTCCTCGTGAGTTCCTATATCGTCGATTCTGCCGTCGTCCAGCACGATGATCAAATCTGCCTCCTGCACCGAGGCGATTCTCTGGGCGATGATGATCTTCGTAGTGTCCGGAAGCTCCTCCCGGAAGGCTTTTCTGATCATGGCGTCGGTTTTCATGTCCACCGCGCTGGTAGAGTCGTCCAGTATCAGCACCTTCGGCTTTTTCAGCAGCGCCCTTGCGATGCAAAGCCTCTGCTTCTGACCGCCGGATACATTGGCACCGCCCTGCTCGATATAGGTGTCGTATCCCTCTTCAAATTCCATAATAAAGTCGTGGGCGCAGGCGACCTTGCAGGCGTGAATCATTTCCTCCTCCGTGGCGTTTTCGTCGCCCCAGCGAAGATTTTCCTTGATGGTTCCGGAGAACAAAACGTTTTTCTGGAGAACCATGGCGACCTTATCCCTGAGACTTTCGATATCGTAGTCTCTTACGTCTATGTCGCCAACCTTCACCGAGCCTGATGTAACGTCGTAAAGCCTTGGAATCAGCTGCACAAGGCTGGATTTTGACGAACCGGTTCCGCCGAGGATTCCCACCATGCTGCCGGATTTGATGTGCAAATTCACATCTTCCAAAACATTTTTGTCCGAGCCTTTTTTGTAGGTAAAGCAGACGTGTTCAAAGTCAACGTCCCCGTTTGCAACCTCGCTAACCGGGTTTTCCGGATTGGAAAGGTCGCTTTCTTCCTCCAGCACCTCCACGATACGCTCCGCCGATGCCCTCGACATGGTGATGAACACGAATACCATGGAAATCATCATCAGGCTCATGAGCAGCTGCATGGAATAGGTGATCATGCTGAGAAGCTGCCCGCAGGTAAGCCCGAAAAGCTCGTTGTTTCCGCTTGCCACGATCATTCTCGCCCCCAGCCAGCAGATCAGCAGCATACTGGCGTACATACAGAACTGCATCAGCGGCATAATAAACGCCATGGTCTTTTCCGCCTTTGAGAAATCCCTGTAAATCAGTCCCGAAATGTCGGTAAATTTCTTCGTTTCAAAATCCTGCCTGTTAAAGGATTTTACCACCCGCATGCCGTAAAGGTTTTCCTGCACCACGTTGTTCAGCTTGTCGTAGGTCTTGAACACCCGCTCGAATATCGGGTGTACCTTGCTGATCAGTATGAAAATGCCGATTCCGAGGATTGGCAGGCAAAGCAGGAACACCAGCGAAAGCTCCCGGTTCACGCTAAACGCCGCAATCAGTGCAAATATCAGCACCGCCGGCGCCCGGAAACAGATTCTTGTCAGCATCTGAAAGACCTGCTGCACATTCTGCACGTCCGTGGTCAGACGGGTCACCAGACTTGCCGTGGAAAATTTGTCTATATTTCCGAAGGAAAATTCCTGTATCTTGTAGTACATTCCCTGTCTTACATTTTTAGCAAAGCCTGCGGACGCATCTGCCGCCGTCAGCCCCGCCATCGAGCCGAAAAACATGGTGAGAAGCGCTGCTCCCAGCAAGATCACGCCATATTTTACAATTATGTTCATATTCCCCATATCGATTCCCTCGTCGATAAGTTTTGCCATTAAAAGAGGAATCAGTATTTCCATAGCTGATTCCAACAAAACAAAGATAGGGGTAAGTATGGTGGGCTTTTTATATTCGCCCACGTATTTTATCAGTTTTTTTATCATTTATCCCCGTTTCCTCCTATGATCCGAAGCGTCCACTCCTTTATGCCGTTCACCGGTTTGTGGGCAAGCGCCAGCAAATCCACGACCCTTGCAAGGAGCCAAAGGAAAACTTTCCACAAGCCCTCCACAACGAAATCGTAAGCCCATGCCACAGGCTTCGAAGAAAATACCACCGCACAAAGGGACGCCAGTCCGATTATCAAAGCGTAGTAAACGAACCAATTGTTCACCGGAATGATTCCCAGACCGATTCCGTTCACTTTAACTAAGTATCTCACAATTAGGTGAAGAATATATATCGGCATTGTGTTCATTCCTACATATGCCAGGTAATTCATTCTGCTTGGCAAAATGTTGAACATCAGAATAATCCAGCCCCAGGCAAGGAACAGGATCAGCGCCCTGCCGAAAATGTCCCAATACCAAGGAATTCCAAGTTCCGCAGCCGTGGTCTTCAGCAGATAGAATCCCACCGGAAGCTGCGGCACGCAAAAGGCAAGGATACAGGAAATCCCCATGAGAACTGCGAAAAGTGCGGCGCAATGCCCTTTCTTCAGACACTGAAGCTTCTTAATCTGATCACCGGTGCAATAAAACGCCATCACGAAAAACGGGAAGTAGGAAACCATTCTGCCCAGCCCCAGAAAGTCGGTGAGGAAGGGAATCTGCCCCGCAAAAAGATAGACGATTATGCTCAGCTCCAGTATGTAAGGAATCTTCATCCATTCCTTGGTGAAGTACCGGTAGAAGAACAGCGCCCACAGGTACCACAGAGCGAAGGGCGGCACGTCCAGACGGAAGTTGGCGTGACCGAAAATCAGCGTCCGCACCAGATAAAAGAAGGGAATTCCCAACAGATACGGCCACAAAAACGTGTGAAACGAGGTCTCCTTCGACCGATCCGGTTTTTTCGAGAAATACCCGGAAAGGAACACGAACGCCTGCATGACGAACACGTTTATCGTTATGTAGATGACGCCTCCCAGAGAGCCTTGGGAAAAATGCCCCGCGACCCTGGTAAAATGCGAAATCGGTATCGACCACATCAAAAGTCCCCGAAAAGTGTCAAACATATAGTCTCTTTGTTTTATCGTTTCACCCATAATTTTATGATTCCTTTGCCCAGCCTCTGACGCAGCTTACCGCCTTCTGCCAGCCTCTCAGCAGCTTTTCCTTTCTGTCTTCTTCCATATTCGGTTCAAATGTCCGGTCTACCTGCCAGTTTTCCAGAACGTCCTCTTTGTTTTTCCAGTAACCCGTGGCAAGCCCCGCAAGGTAGGCGGCTCCCAATGAGGTGGTTTCGATGCACCGAGGTCTTTTCACCTCACAGCCCAAAATATCCGACTGGAACTGCATGAGGAAATTGTTGGCGCAGGCTCCTCCGTCCACCTTGAGGGAATGAATATTTCTTCCCATGTCTCCTGCCATAGCATCGATCAAGTCTTTTGTCTGATACGCCATGGACTCCAGCGTGGCTCGCACAAGATGATTCTTGTTTGCGCCCCGGGTTATGCCAAGCACCGCACCTCTGGCATAAGGGTCCCAATAGGGCGCCCCCAGCCCCACGAAGGCCGGTACCACGTAAACCCCGTTTGCATCCGGCACGGAAAGCGCCATTTTTTCGGAATCTGCGGCTTTTTCCAGAATGTCAAGCTCGTCTCTGAGCCACTGAATCGCCGCGCCGCAGACGAAAACAGAGCCTTCCAGCGCATAATAGACCTTGCCGCCAATGCCCCAGGCGATGGTGGTAACCAGTCCGTTATCGGAAAACACCGGTTTTTCTCCGGTATTTACCAGCAGGAAGCAGCCGGTGCCGTAGGTATTTTTTCCCTCTCCCGGCAAGAAGCAGGTCTGCCCGAAGAGCGCCGCCTGCTGGTCTCCCGCGGCTCCTGCGATGGGGATCGCTCCGCCGAAAATGTTTTCGCTTGACCTGCCGTAAATATAGCTCGAAGGCTTCGGCTCCGGCAGCATACACCTTGGAATGTCAAGGATTTCAAGGATTTCCTCGTCCCAATCCAGGGTATTGATGTTGAACATCATGGTTCTGGAGGCGTTGGAATAGTCCGTCACATGGACCTTGCCCTCCGTCAGCTTCCAGATCAGCCATGTTTCTATGGTTCCGAACAGCAGCTTGCCGGACTCCGCCTTTTCCCTGGCTCCCGGCACGTTTTCCAGTATCCATCTCAGTTTCGTGGCGCTGAAATATGCGTCGATGAGAAGTCCGGTTTTTTCGCGGATTTTTTCACCGTAGCCTGCCGCCTTAAGGCTGTCGCAGTATTCTGCGGTTCGCCGGCACTGCCAGACGATGGCATTGTAAATCGGCGTTCCGGTTTCCCTGTCCCACACCACGGTGGTTTCTCTTTGGTTGGTAATGCCGATTGCCTCGATATCGTCATGGGTGCAGTTGATTTTCAGCAGCGCTTCCTGTGCCACTCCCATCTGAGTTGACCAGATTTCCATGGCGTCGTGTTCCACCCAGCCCGCCTTCGGATAAATTTGCGTAAATTCCTTTTGAGCGACGCTGACAATACTTCCTTTTTTGTCATAAATGATGCATCTGGAACTGGTGGTTCCTTGATCCAGCGCCATGATATATTTTCCCATATTCCCGTCCTTTCTTTAGACAAAAATCATCATAATCCTGTTGGAAATGTCCATGCCCCTACGTGTCAGCCGTATGGAACATGCATCTTCTTCGGCAAATCCCCCTCTGACAAAGGCGTCGAACTCCGCTTTTTCGGCGGCGTAGATCTGCCAGATGTCTTCGCCGAATTTTCGGCGAAAATCCGCCTTGCTTATGCCGGAGTTTTTGCGAAGTCCCGTAAAAAGATATTCGCTGATATTGTCCCTTCGGCTGTTCTTTCGGTAGCCGCAGATTTCCGGTGCGCCCCCCTGCGCAATCCTTTCGCTATATGCTCTGACGTCCGGCGGATTTGCATACCGAGCGCCGCCCATAAAGGAATGTGCCGAGGGTCCAAGCCCGATGTACTCCCCCATGTTCCAGTATCGCAGATTGTGTCTGCATTCGTATCCCGGTTTGCTGACATTGGAGATTTCATATTGTCGATACCCTGCCGCGTCCAGCATTTCCAAGGCTTTTGCGTACATTTTTCGATCCGCTTCTTCCTCGGTTTGGCGATAAATGCCCTTTGCCTCGTCCCTTGCAAATCCGGTGTTCTCCATGATTTCCAAGCTGTAAAGGGAGATGTGCGCCGGGTCTTGCCCGATTGACTCTGCTACGGTATGCTCCCAGCTCTGCTCCGACTGCCCGCTGATGCCGAATATCAGGTCAAGGCTGATATTTTCCAGCCCCGCGTCCCTTGCAGCGTCCATGGTTTCAACGATTTGCCCCGCGCTGTGGAGCCTGCCGAGGATTCGCAAAACCGCTTCGTCAAAGGATTGCGCCCCTACGCTGAGCCGGTTAAGCCCCATATCCCGAAAGGTGCGAAGCTTCTCCGCCGTTACCGCCGCCGGGTTTGCTTCCATGCTGATTTCCGCATTCGGCATGATTTTGAAATCCCTTCGCAGCGCCCCCATGATTGTTTCAAACTGCCTCTCGCTGAGAAGGCAAGGGGTTCCCCCGCCGAAATACACGCTTTCCACGGGTTTATCGGTATAGTTCTCGTCCGCCCCGTAATATGCGATTTCCCTTTCCAGCGCATGAACGAAGCTTTCAATCAGCCCCGCATCTCGTGTTGGAATCGAATAAAAATCGCAATAGGGGCATTTGCTCCTGCAAAAGGGGATATGAATGTAAATTCCTTCGGTATTTTCCGTCCGCATTTTATTTGTTGTCGTCATATTTAAGAACCGCCGTAAAGGCTTCCTGAGGCACTTCCACCGTTCCGAACTGGCGCATACGCTTTTTACCTTCCTTTTGCTTTTCCAGCAGCTTTTTCTTTCTGGAAATGTCTCCGCCGTAGCACTTTGCGATTACGTCCTTTCGGTAAGCTTTGACGGTTTCCCTTGCGATGATCTTCTGCCCGATGGCCGCCTGAATCGGCACCTCGAACTGGTGCATCGGAATGATTCCTTTCAGTTTTTCGCAGACAAATCTTCCCCGCTGGTAAGCCTCCGATTCATGGACGATCATGGAAAAGGCGTCCACAAGTTCCCGGTTCAGCATAATATCCAGTTTTACCAGCTGGGATTTTTCATATCGGTCAAATTCGTATTCCAGAGAGCCGTAGCCTCTGGTTTTTGATTTCAGGGCGTCGAAAAAGTCGTAAATTACCTCGTTCAGGGGCATATCGTAATGGAGCTGCACTCTGGTGGGGGTGATGTATTCCATGTGGAGCATGGTGCCTCGCCTCTGCTGGCAAAGCTCCATGATGCTGCCCACATAATCGTTGGGAATCATGATGTTCGCCTTTACCATCGGCTCCTCGATGTGGTCGATTTCCTGAGGTGTCGGAAGATTCGACGGGTTTTGGAGCATTTCCACCGTCCCGTCCGTTCTGACGACCTTGTAGATTACGCTTGGGGACGTGGTGATCACGGCGAGATTGAACTCTCTTTCCAGCCTTTCCACGATGATTTCCATGTGTAAAAGTCCCAAAAAGCCGCAGCGGAAGCCGTAGCCCAGCGCCTGAGAGGTTTCCGGTTCAAAGTTAAAGGCGGCGTCGTTTACCTGTAATTTTTCGAGAGCGTCCTTTACGCTTTCGTATTTTTCTCCCTCTGCCGGATAAATTCCGCAGTATACCATGGACTGGACTTTTTTGTAGCCCGGAAGTGGTTCATCGGCAGGGTCTTCGTCCAAGGTTATGGTGTCACCCACTCTTGCGTCGGCAACCTGTTTGATGGAGGCGCAGATGTAGCCAACCTCCCCCGCCCGAAGCTGCTTCGTCGGAACAAGGTTCGGGGCGCAAACCCCTACTTCGGTGACTTCGTACTTTTTATTGGTCGCCATGAGCCGGATAACGTCGCCCTTTTTCACCGAGCCGTCCTTGATTCTGGCGTAGATGATAACTCCCAGGTAATTGTCGTATTTTGAGTCGAAAATCAGCGCTTTGAGTTTGCCGTTTTCGTCTCCCTGAGGGGCGGGAACCGCGTCGATAATCCGTTCCAGAAGTTCCTCGATTCCCAGTCCCGTTTTGGCGGAGACCAGCGGCGCGTCCTCTGCGTCCAGCCCGATAATTTCTTCGATTTCTTCTTTGCATTCCTCGGGTCTTGCCGAGGCAAGGTCGATTTTGTTCAAAACCGGCAGAATTTCAAGGTTTTCGTCCAAGGCGAGATAAACGTTTGCCAGAGTCTGGGCTTCCACTCCCTGGGTCGCGTCCACCACAAGAACTGCCCCCTCGCATGCCGCAAGGGAACGGGACACCTCATAGGTAAAGTCCACATGACCCGGGGTGTCGATGAGGTTGTAAATGTACTCGTTGCCGTCCTTTGCCTTGTATACGAGGCGGGTGGTCTGGAGCTTGATGGTGATGCCTCTCTCCCTTTCCAGATCCATATTGTCCAAAAACTGCTCTTTCATATCCCTTTCGGCAACCAATCCGGTTTTTTCGATGAGTCTGTCCGCCAGGGTGGATTTGCCGTGGTCGATATGGGCGATAATGCTGAAATTTCTTATATATTTCTGATAATCCATTGTCTGTTTTCCTCTGTGTTTTTTGTCTTGTGAGCATAACTACTCATAATATATTGTAAAGCATCGCCGGGAAAATTTCAACTTAAAAAAATTGCAGATCCATGGGGAAAGCCCTCACAAATCTGCAATCAAATCATCGGTTATTATTTATTTTCCGGCTTCTTTTCCGCAACTGCCGAACATTTTTTTACGGCTACTGCCATGGACGCGATGGTCGGCGTCATATAGCTGCCGTTTTCCTGCAGGGAACGGAGCGCCTCGATGGTCACGCCTCCCGGCGAAGTCATTTCTTCGATCTTCGCTGTCGGAGAATCTCCGGAAAGCTGCAATTCCTTCGCCGCTCCCAGCATATTTTCGATAATCAGGTCTTTTGCCTGTGCGCGGCTGAAGCCAACGTAAATTCCGGCGTCGATCATCGCTTCGGCGAACTTATACACCCAAAGAGGTCCGGTACAGCCGTATGCCTGAAAGTCGTTGAATTTCGCTTCTTCCAGATAGAGAATCTTTCCCAGCCCGCCTACCAGCGTTTCCACGAAAGCCTTGTCCTCTTCCGTCAGATTGGCATTCACCTTGATGCAGGAATACCCGCTTCCGGAACGGCTCAGGGTATTCGGAACAATTCTTACCACCTTTTGGTCTTTGCCCAGCTGCTCCTCGAAGAGCTTGATTTCTACGCCGCAAGCAAAGGAAAGAAGTATCGTATTTTTATTCAATACCGGCTTCAGCGCTTCGTTTACGATCGGAACCTGCGGCGGGTTCACTCCCACAAGCACCATGTCGGCTTTTTTGATTTCTTCGGAAGCGTCTTTGGACGCTTTTACTCCGTAGGTCTTGTTCAAATAGGCGCACCTGTCCGGAATCAGCTCCTGTACGGCGATTTGCGCAGGGTCGATAACGCCGTTTGTAATCAAACCTCTGATAATGCCCTCGGACATATGTCCGCCGCCGTAAAAGACAATATTTTTATTTGTTTTTCCCATTTTTTCCTCCGTAACGCTCGTTGTGTGTGTTGTCTGCGTTGTCCTACATCATATTATATCTGCGTGATACGACTTGTCAATAGTTATCCTACAAATTTTGTTATTTTTTAATTTCTTAATTATCTTTTGCAGAAAAAAATCGGAACCGAAGGCATAGGGTTCCGACTTTTTTAGTATGAAAGTATATATCTTTTAGATGTAATAGGTCTTTTGCTTATTTCTTTTCGCGGATCTTGCGGAGGATTTCTTCCTCCGCCTTTTTCATGTCCTCGGCTCCCGCTCCGTGGCAGGCTCCCGCCATGGCGCAGCTTTGGCATCCGCATCCGCAGGAGCTTTTTCCTGCTTTTTTATTTTTAATCAGCCGGATAATGATTGCGGTTACAATCGCTGCAAGCAAAAGGCATATAACAATCGTTCCCATATTCTCCATAATCCAACTCATTTTCTTCACCTCTTATTTATTCTGCCTTATTCGATTTATTCGATTCAGCCTTTATTTTGCTTCTTTATAAGGTCTTACCAGGTTGTAAACGATCACGCCGATCACCGCGATTGCAGCGATCAAGCCGATGATGTTCATGTTGCCGTTAACTGCCTGACCGATCTGGTTGATCACCAAAGCGATGCAATAGGCGAATCCGCACTGGTAACCGATGGCAAACCATGTCCACTTGGCATTGTTCATTTCACGCTTGATAGCGCCGATGGCCGCAAAGCACGGAGCGCAGAGCAGATTGAATACCAGGAAGGCATAACCGCTTACCGGAGTAAATACGCTTGCAAGGGTCGTATAAACATCTCCCGCAGCGCCGTAGAGGATACCCATGGTGCCTACGATGTTTTCCTTTGCAACCAGTCCTGTGATGGAGGCAACGGTTGCTTCCCAGGTTCCGAATCCCAGCGGTGCGAAGATCCAGCAGATTGCGCCGCCGATTGCCGCTAAGATGGACTGATCAAGCTCGTCCTCCGCAAGCATTCTGAAGCCTTCGTCAGTGAATCCGAAGTATGATGTGAACCAGATCACGATGGTGGAAAGCAAGATGATGGTTCCGGCTTTCTTGATGAAAGACCAGCCCCGTTCCCACATGGACCGCAGAACATTGCCTGCAGTCGGCATATGATATGCCGGAAGTTCCATTACGAATGGAGCAGGCTCGCCTGCGAATCTCTTTGTTTTCTTAAGCATAATTCCGGAGATGATGATGGCTGCCATACCTACGAAATATGCGCTTGTTGCAACCCATGCGCTGCCGCCGAAGATCGCTCCGGCGATCATGCCGATGAACGGAACCTTTGCACCGCAAGGAATGAATGTCGTTGTCATGATTGTCATACGGCGATCCCTCTCGTTTTCGATGGTACGGGATGCCATAACGCCCGGAATACCGCAGCCTGTGCCGATGAGCATAGGAATGAAGGATTTTCCGGAAAGACCGAATTTACGGAAAATACGGTCAAGGACGAAGGCGATACGAGCCATGTAACCGCAGGCTTCCAGGAACGCAAGGAGCAGGAAGAGCACCAGCATCTGCGGAACAAATCCGAGAACCGCGCCGACTCCGGCTACGATACCATCGAGGATCAGTCCTGACAGCCAGTCTGCCGTGCCTGCCGCTTCCAGAGCGTTTCCGAGGAGTACCGGGATACCCGGAACCCAAATTCCGTAAGTGGTAGTATCCGGTGCGCCGTAGGCTTCTTTGTATTCCGTGTTCAGGAACTCTGCCATCGCTGTTTCGTAGTCAGCCTTTGTAACGCCGTCCACCGTTTCCACAGCCAGGGTTTCCTCATCTTCTATTTCGTAGGAAATGCTTGCATCGGCAGGAACCAGTGCGTCTAACTGTTCAAGCGCTGCCTTTGCCGCATTGTCACTGTAGGTTTCGCTTTCCAAGTCAATTGCCGAAGCAATGCTGTCATCGCCGTAAGCATCTGCAAAAGCACCGAGGATCAAATCCGTGTCGCCGTACTGCTCTGCGGCTTCTTCGTACTGCGCGGCTCCGTTTCCGAAGAGGTGGTAGCCATCGCCGAAGAGTCCGTCGTTAGCCCAGTCCGTAGCTGCGGAGCCTACCGTAACCATGGATATGTAGTAAACAAGGAACATGATCAAGGCGAAAATCGGAAGGCCCAACCAGCGGTTCGTAACGACTCTGTCGATTTTGTCCGAGTTTGAAAGCCCGCCCTTATTCTGCTTCTTGTAGCAAGCCTTGATGATCGTGCCTATATAAATGTACCGTTCGTTTGTGATAATGGATTCCGCGTCGTCGTCCATTTCCTTTTCGGCGGCGGCGATGTCGCTTTCGATGTGCATCATCACGGTAGGCGGAATGTTCAGCTTTTCCAGTACCTTTTCGTCACGCTCGAAAATCTTGATGGCGTACCATCTCTGCTGTTCTTCCGGCAAACCGTGAACCGCAGCCTCTTCGATGTGGGCGATGGCGTGTTCCACAGCTCCCGAGAAGGTGTGCATCGGAATGGTCTTTCCGTTTTCTGCCGCGTCGATGGCCGCTTCCGCAGCTTCCATAACGCCCTTGTTCTTCAGTGCGGAAATTTCCACAACCTTGCAGCCCAGCTGGCGGGAAAGCTCGGCGGTGTTTATCTTGTCGCCGTTCTTCTCCACGATATCCATCATGTTTATGGCAATTATAACCGGAATTCCCAGTTCAGTCAACTGTGTGGTAAGATAAAGGTTTCTCTCAAGGTTCGTACCGTCGATGATGTTCAGCACCGCGTCAGGTCTTTCGCCGATGAGGTAATTTCTTGCAACCACTTCCTCCGGTGTGTAAGGAGAAAGGGAATAAATGCCCGGAAGGTCTGTAATCGTCACATTGTCGTGCTTTTTCAGCTTGCCTTCCTTTTTTTCAACGGTTACCCCCGGCCAGTTTCCCACGAATTGGTTGGAGCCGGTCAGGGCATTGAACAAAGTCGTCTTGCCGCTGTTAGGATTTCCTGCCAGAGCAATTCTAATCTTTTTGTCGCTCATTGTCTTCTATTCCTCCACTTCTATCATTTCGGCATCGGCTTTTCTGATGGAAAGCTCGTAGCCTCTTACAGTCAGTTCGATGGGATCTCCCAGAGGTGCCACTTTTCTGATGTGTACCGCCGTTCCCTTGGTGATGCCCATATCCATGATTCTGCGCTTGGTTGCGCCCTCGCCGTGAAGTCTTTTTACCACGGCATCTTCGCCTACTTTTACTTCTTTCAATGTTTTCATTATTTTTTTCCTTTCTATTTAGGGATCAATCCGTTTATATCATAATCTTCTGGGCCATTTCCTTGCTCAGGGCAACCCGCGATTCTTTGACATTGACAATCACATTTCCGCCCAGGGAATTGACTACGGTAACATCACCGCCAACCACAAAGCCTAAGTTTTCCAGGTGTTTTTTCACTTCCGGACTTCCGCCGATTTTCTTGATGATATTCGCCTCTCCCCGATTTGCTAAAACTAAAGGCATCATATTTCCTCCATTCCCGCGTTTTTCGAGTTTCGCGTTTTCATATATTAAGTTAGTTCCCGCTAACCCCTTTGCTTTTGTTTGGGTTAGCTTTTGCTAACCCCTTCGCTTTATTTTAGGTTAGCTTTCGCTAACCTTTTTGCTTAAATTTTGGTTAGCCCTCGCTAACCACTCATATAATATACTATACCCCCTATATCTTTGTCAACACTTTTTTTCAAAAAAAATATGCAAAAAATTGCGTAAAAAAATCCGCGGGGGATTTCAATCAGCAGGGGATTTCGTGTTTTTAATTTTTTTCTTCGGCGAAAAGTTCTTCGGAAAGGCGGGCAAAATGTTCCGGTTCCCATAGCTTGCGAAGCTGCCCGTACTTATACTGTCCGTATCCGGCGCAGCAGCTTCCGCAGCCGCCGATAACCAAAAGCAGGTCGTAAAAAATGTCCTCTTTTACATATTCCCAGTCCTGCTCCGGGTGGATTTCCCGCAAGGCTCGCACATATTCTCCGCGGTCGTATCTCGGGTTGCAGCCGCCGCAGTATTTTATACCGATCTTCATGTTCTTTCCTCGTCCTTTCTGCAAAATCCGCTCTTGAAATGGCGGCTTCGTTGTGCTAACATTGAGATAGTTTTATGGAGGTAATCATATGGCAATACAAGAATCCGGCGAAATGTATTTGGAGACAATTTTAGTTTTATCGAAGTCTCATCCCTCTGTCCGCGCCATCGATGTCTGCGAGGAAATGGGATTCAGCAAGCCCAGCGTCAGCCGTGCCCTCGGTATCCTGAAAGCCGACGGGTATGTCGTTTCTGATGCAAACGGTCATCTGACCTTGACCGACTCCGGTAAAGCAATCGCCGAAAAAATATATGAGCGACACACGCTGCTCTCGCAGTTTCTCATAAATCTCGGGGTTGATCCCAAAATTGCCGCCGAGGACGCTTGCAAAATCGAGCATCACATCAGCGACCAGTCCTTTGAGGCTATCAAGCGCCACGCAAAAGCGAATTCCAAAGCGGGCAGCGCCGTGGCTGACTCCAAGGGCGAGTGACTTCTTTTAGCTTCTTTTCCCTTGAAAAACAGTTAGCCATATTCCGCTTATAATTTCGGCAGCGGCTACAATTTCCGGCCGCTGCTAAATTTTGATTTCGTTTTCGGTTACAATTCCAATTCGTACATTATCATTGCAAGGGCGGCAAGTCCCGCCGTTTCCGTGCGCAAAATCGTCTTTCCCAGCGTAACAAGCTGTACGG
>CAVHEY010000014.1:0-2179 GCA_963635155.1 Bacteroides stercoris | reverse complement strand
GCAGGTTCCACGCCGCCGATTTCCCGGAGCATTTCCTCAAAGGAAATCGGTGCCTCTATCTGCGGGATTTTGCTGCGTTTGCACTGTTTCACAGCCTCGTCTGCGATTTTCTGCCAGCGTTCCAGTTTTTTGCCGAATTGCCCTTTGTCCGTAACGACCGTGCGCTCCATGAATACCGGAACGATGCGGTCAATACCCATTTCCACATTTTTTTGTATGATGATTTCCATTTTTGAGGCTTTCGGAATACCTTGATAGAGGGTTACTCTCGTCCGGGGCTCCCGCGCCGGTTTCTGTTTATCGAGAATGCGAAGGGTCACGCAAGTTTCTTCGATAGCGGCAATCTCCGTTTCGTATTCCCATTCGCCGCCGTCGGAAATGCAAACTTCATCGCCGCATTTTGCCCGCAAGACCCTGGTAAGGTGCTTGATGTCTTCCTTTTTTTCCAAATATATGCTCGCGCCGTTTACGGCACTCGGCTCCACAAAAAATTTAATCATTTCTACCCTCTCTGCGCCTTGCCTTCTTGCTGAAAGTTGGCATTTCTGCCTTTTACCTTTTGTTTTACAGCTTTGCAACGATGGCGCACCACATACCGTCTTCCTTTACTTCCATTATTTTAAATCCCAGTGCGCGCATTGTGTCCGCCACAAGAACTTCCTTTTCTGTCAATATACCCGAGGAAATATAGATTCCGCCGGGAAGCAGATGCTTTGCCACATCTGCGCTGAGCATCATCACCAGATCCGCCATAAGGTTTGCCACGATAACATCTGCCCGGAAGTCGATTCCCTTCGTCAGGTCGCCGTATTGCGCCCTCGCGATGCGATCTACCTTGTTAAGCGCGATATTTTCCTTCGCGATTTCCACGGCAATCGGGTCGATTTCAACCCCCAGCACCTCCGAGGCTCCAAGAAGCGCCGCCGCAACGGACAAGATTCCGGAGCCGCAGCCCACGTCCAAAACCTTCGCGCCGGGTTTTACGTATTCTTCCATCAGCCTGATGCAGAGCGATGTGGTTTCGTGAGTTCCTGTGCCGAAAGCCATTCCCGGGTCGATTTCAATGATCTTTTCGCCGGGCTTTGCCTCGTATTCCTCCCAGGTAGGTTTTACCACGATCGTATTTCCCACCTTTGCGGGCTTAAAATATTCTTTCCAGTTGTCCTTCCACTGGCTGTCGTCCTCCACCGATGTGGTGATTTCAAGGGCTCCGAGGTCAATGTCTTCCCCGAACTCTCCTGCCCGGGCTCTGACCTTTAGCCCGGAAATTGCCTGTCTGATCTCTTTTAGCTTCGCTCTGCCCTCTTCATTTTCTTCCACGAAAACCGTAACCTTCGGCGTTTCCTTTTCCAGTTCCAAAACGCTTTCGTCAATGTAATCCCAGTCGTAGTCGTTCTTTTTGTCCAGCAAATCCGCGATGTCCGCCGGGTCTTCCACCACCGTGTCCGTGATGCCTATTTCCAACAACGCCGTCGTCACCGGCTCGATTGCCTGCCTGTTTCCGCTTATGTCTATCTGTATGTACTTCATTTTTCCTCCAAATTCCGGTCGCTTCCACGCGCGCCATGATCATTATACACTATTTTTACGGGTTTTGGTAGATTTTTGCGCCCCGCAAGCCTTGAAAAATCGACTTTCGAAAAATAAATGCAAAATAAAAGGGCTATCTTCGCAAAAATTCCTTGCCAAAGTCCGCATTTTGTGTTAAAGTATTTATTGGTCTTGGAGGATTGACCGAGTGGCTAAGGAGCTTGATTGGAAATCAAGTAAGGTGTAACAGCCCCGTGGGTTCGAGTCCCATGTCCTCCGCCAGAAAGGCGAAACCCGTCACGGTAGTGGCGGGTTTTGTGTTTCTCTCGAAAGTCTTGCGGGACTCGGACCCGCGAGGGCGCGGGCGTTAGCGAGAATGTCCGGTGGACATTCGAGTAGCTCGCGGTTCGAAGGCAGCCGTAAGGGCTGCCGAGAAGGAAGTACGCGAGCCATTGGCGAAGCGGACGGTCGAGTCCCATGTCCTCCGCCATACCCGCGGGAGTGAAATTCACTTCCGCGTTTTGCTTATATGTTGGAATTTCAATGTTTCTCGGCCTTCATCAGCGCCTGATTTTTGAGCTTAGATGTGTGTGTGTTCAAACTTGAAATTTGATTACATCTCAAAAAGTGTAATCAAATTGGTAATCAA
>CAVHEY010000013.1:0-17739 GCA_963635155.1 Bacteroides stercoris | reverse complement strand
ATAATCCACAATATCGTAAAAGTGCTTATGCTCCACCTCACCGGAATTTCGGTGAACGACCATAAGTCTTGAAAAATCGCGTTTTTCTGCCGGAGTCTGGGCGATAAGCTCCTGAGGCAGTTCATAGTCAAAATCGTTGATGTGCATGGTTTATTCTTCGGTTTCTTCCGCATTGGCAGGCTGAAGCCCCATGTGCTTGTACCCCGCCGGCGAAACCATTCTTCCTTTCTGTGTGCGGTAGAGCAGCCCTGTCTGAATCAAATAAGGCTCGTAAACGTCCTCAATGGTCACCCGTTCCTCTCCGATGGAGGCGGCAATGGTGTCGATTCCCACAGGTCCGCCGTTAAAACGCTCGATAATTCCGCTGAGAATTTCTCTGTCCAGCCTTTCAAGACCCAGCTCGTCCACTCCCAGCGCAGAAAGCGCCTCCCGCGTTATCTCTGCGTCTATTATACCATTTCCTTTCACCTGTGAAAAGTCCCTGATTCGTTTCAGCATACGGTTTGCCACCCGGGGAGTCCCCCGAGAGCGCTTTGCCATTTCTTCGAGAGATTCTTCTTCTGCCGTTACGCCCAAAATTCTTGCGGTTCTCCTTAGAATTTCGGTGAGTTCCTCGGTGGTATAAAGTTCAAATTTGCTGATCACTCCGAACCTGTCTCTGAGGGGAGCCGAAAGGCTTCCTGCTCTGGTGGTCGCCCCAATGAGGGTAAAACGGGCAAGATCCAGCCTTATGGAGCGTGCAGAGGGACCTTTGCCGATAATAATATCCAGCGCATAGTCCTCCATCGCCGAGTACAGCACTTCTTCCACCGAGCGATTCAACCTATGTATTTCGTCGATAAACAGCACATCGTTTTCTTCCAGATTTGTCAGAATCGCAGCCAAATCCCCCGCCCGTTCGATTGCCGGTCCGGAAGTGATCTTGATGTTTACCCCAAGCTCGTTTGCGATGATGCCCGCAAGGGTCGTTTTTCCCAGTCCCGGCGGTCCGTAAAAAAGCACGTGGTCAAGGGGTTCCCCCCTGCGCTTTGCCGCTTCGATAAAAATTTTTAAATTGTCCTTTACCCCGCCTTGCCCGATATAGTCGTCTAAATACTGCGGGCGCAGGCTTGCCTCCTGTCTCGCTTCTCCCGGATTGATGCCGGCGGAGGTGATTCTTTCCTTTTCCATTCCTTTTCCCCTTGGGTATTTCCATTTACTTTTACATTATCACGCTGTATCGCGCTGTATCACGCTGTTACACAATTACCTATTATACACCTTAAAAGAGATTTTTTAAGGCTTTTTTTATGTAGTCCTCGCAGGAAAGTCCCTCTTCTGCCACTTTGGATACCGCGCCGAATGCCTCTGCCTTTGTATAGCCCAGGGCGGAAAGGGCGCTGATTGCCTCCGTTCTCGGGTCTCCCTCTGCCAAAGCTGCCCCGGAGATGCCGCCGTCGGCGTTTTGCGCCGCCCCGCAGTTTTCAACACTTCCGAGCTTATCCTTCAGTTCCAGTATCAGGCGCTCCGCGGTTTTTTTGCCCACGCCGTTCGCCCGGCTGATGGATTTGACATCTTCGAAGATAATCGCCTGCCGAAGTTCCTCCGCCGACATGGAACCCATAATTGCCATCGCCGCCTTGGCTCCTATGCCGTTAACCGTAATCAACATTCGGAAAAGATTCAGACTTTCGCGATTGTGAAAGCCGTAAAGACTGATATCGTCTTCTTTTACGATCATCGCCGTATATACCAGAATCTCTTCCCCCTCACCGTAGCGGTACAGAGGCGAGCCTGTGGGGATATTGATTTCAAAGCCCATGCCCGAACCGGTTTCTACCACAATACCGTTTTCAAAAGTCATGGCGTATACGCCTTTGATATATCGAATCATGCTTATATTCCCTCCTTCATGCGCAGCGGCTTCCTGTGACCGCCGGAATGCCCGTGGCAGATGGCTGCCGCAACTGCGTCCGCCGTATCGTCGGGCTTCGGAACCTCGTCAAGGTTCAAAATTGCCTTGACCATCGCCTGAACCTGCTTTTTGTCCGCCCGTCCGTATCCCACCAGCGCCTGCTTGATTTGCAGGGGCGTGTACTCGCTTATTTTCAAATGATGTTTTGCGCAGGCAAGCACCGCGACACCTCGCGCCTCGCCCACCAGAATCGCCGTCTTGGCGTTATTATTGAAGAAAAGTTCCTCGATGGAGGCTTCCTCCGGTCGGTACCTTTCGATAATTTCCGTAAGTCCGTCATACAAAGCGATCAAACGCTCCGGCATCTCCATGCTGCTGTCCGTGGTGATGGAGCCGTATGCCACCGTCACAAACCTATTTCCGATCATATCCAAAACCCCGTATCCCAAAATCGCATAGCCGGGGTCGATTCCCAAAATTCTCACGTAAAAACTCCTTAAGCTTTCTGTTCGCCGTTTGTTCTCCTACGATTATAACACGCAAACATTTGTTTGTCTATAGGTATTTTTGATATTGAAATTTGCCCGCCTATATGTTAAAATTTCAGTAAGATTAGACAAGTAAGCGATTGCTTGAGGAGGTACACATGAGATATTCCAGACAAAACAAAATCATTGAGCTGATTACAAACAATGAAATTCATACCCAGGAGAAACTGGCTTCCATGCTCCGGGACTGCGGCTATGAAGTTACGCAGGCGACAATTTCCAGAGATATCAAGGAGCTTCAACTGGTTAAAACTCTCTCCTCTTCCGGCAAGTACAAATATTCCGTTCACAAATCACAGGAACTCCCTGTTTCGGATCGTTTTGTCAAAATATTTCGGGAAACCATCACTTCCATTAACTTTTCCGGAAACATTATTGTGGTGAAGACTCTTTCGGGCTGCGCAAACGCTGCCGGAGAAGCGATAGACACCTCCAATTTCGAGCATATTATCGGTTCTCTTGCCGGTGACAACACCCTTCTGCTCATCGCCGACGACGAAAAAAACGTTCCCGACATCGTAGCCGGATTCAATGAAATGCTTAAAAGGAGTGCAAAAAATGATTGATCGCATCAGTATCAAAAATTTTGCAATCATTGAAAACGCAGAAGTGGACTTTGAAGAAGGTCTCAATATCATAACCGGAGAGACCGGCAGCGGCAAATCCATTGCGGTGGAGGCGATCAGCCTTGCTCTGGGAAGCCGGGCGGATACCTCCTCGGTGCGAACGGGCACGGACAAAGCGGTTGTTCAGCTTCTGGGCGTCCTTGATGGCGAAGAGATCGTGATAACAAGAGAAGTCTCCGCCTCCGGAAAAAACATCTGCAAGCTTAACGGCGAAATCGTCACCTTGGCGCAGCTTAACGCCGCCACAAAGCGCCTCGCCGATATCCACGGACAATACGACAACCAGTCTCTGCTTAATCCGGAGTACCACATTACCCTTTTAGATATGTATAAAAAAGACGCTTCCGCTGAGGTAAAGGCTGCGGTAGGCGCCGGCTTTCATAAATACAATGCAATCAAGCGGGAACTCATCACCCTGCTTTCTCACGAGAAGGAAAATGCCCGCAAACAGGATTTTTACAGATTCGAAGCCGAGGAAATCAAAAACGCCGCCCTGAAAGTGGGGGAAGACGCGGAACTGGAAGAACGGGTCTGTCTTTTGCAGAACAGCGAGAAAATTTTTGAAAACGTGGAAAAGACCTATGCCCTGCTCTTTGACGGCTCCCCGTCGGCTACCGACCAGCTGAGCCTGTGCCTTGGTTCTCTGGAAGAAATTTCTTCCTATTCAAAGGAGCTTGCCGCAGTTTCCGAAGCATTCGGCGACATCTACTATCGGCTTCAGGATTTGTCCGGGGAGCTTAGAAATATCAGAGAAAACCTGAATTTTTCTCCCGAAGAAATGGACGCCGCCATGTCGCGGCTGAATACGATCGAAACCCTGAAGAAAAAATACGGTTCTTCCATCGAAGAAATTTTGGAATACGAACAAAAAATTCTGGCGCAGCTTGATAGAATCGAAAACTTTGACGAGGAAAAGCTCCGTTTGGAGAAGGAGCTTACCGAAGCGAAAAGAGCGCTTCTTGCAGCCTGCAAGGAACTTACCGCAATAAGAGAAGCCTCGGCGTCTGAGCTTCAGCAGCGAATCACAAAGGAGCTTTCGGAACTGAATTTCAAGGACGCGAAGCTGGAAATCAAGGTCTCGCCTCTTTCCGCCCCTACCGAAAACGGTATGGACAGTGTGGAAATTCTCATTGCCGCAAACCCCGGAGAACCGCCAAAGCCCCTTGCGAAAATTGCTTCCGGCGGCGAAATGTCAAGGATTATGCTTGCCTTTAAGAACGTCATCGGCTCCTGCGACAACATTCCGACGCTGATCTTTGACGAAATCGACTCCGGTATCAGCGGAATCACCGCCAGCATCGTTGGCAAGAAGCTGCGTGAGATTGCAAAGCATCACCAGATCATCTGCATCACTCACCTGCCGCAGATTGCCGCCTGCGGCGACAACAACTACCGGATTTACAAGGAAACCGACGATAAGAAAACCTATACGAATATCCAAAAGCTGTCCGACGAGGGCAGGATTGAAGAAATCGCAAGGCTTCTGGGAGGCAGCACCGTTACGGAAACCACCCTGGCAAGCGCCCGGGAGCTCATTGCAAATTCGTAGAGCTGAATGTCTTTGACTTCCTCCCATAAAGGATAGTGGCGAGCAGCAGGGATAGCACATCTGCCACAGGCTGCGCCCAGATAAGCCCTGTTTCATGAAAGAGTGACCCAAGTAAAAACATCGCCGGAATATAGATGATCCCCTGTCTTGAAAGATTCACCACCAGAGATTCTTTCGCCGCGCCGCAAGCCTGCAACGCGTTGGTTATCACATAGAATACCCCAAAGAGGAAACCGGTGCAAAGCAAAATGCGGGAGAAGGACACCCCGTATTCAAATGCCGTGACATCAGTCAGGAAGGCACTGACGATCTGCTTTGTAAATATATAGCAGATTATCGTAAGTGCCGTACTCAAAGCAAAGGCAAATACGAGAGAAAACCTTAATACGCTTTTATATCTATCCCACTTTTTCGCCCCTACGCAGTAGCCAAGTAACGGCTGCACACCTTGACCCAAGCCGATGCAGACCATTCCCGTCATCATGGTGACTTTCATCGCAACCCCAACAGCCGCCACCGCCATATCTCCATATTTTGTCATTTGCGCATTCATGATAATGCTTGATACACTCATCAGGAGGGAACCCAAAGCGGCGGGAATGCCAATCGTTAAAACTCCTGATGCAATTTTATCTTTTACAGAAAACTCCTTTAAGCTGATGCTAAGGGAGGATTTTCCCCTAAGGAAATAGAGAATATAGTATGTGGCGCCTGCGATATTGCCGCTCACCGTTGCGATGGCTGCCCCTGCAATATTCCAGCGGAAGCCGGAAATCATAAGCGGGTCAAGAATAACATTTAGCAAATTACCGATCACCTGTCCCATCATCGCCTTTCCGGACTCCCCCTCTGCCCGAATGACGTTTGAGTAGCAGTTTGAAACTAACACAAAGGGACCGGAAAAGCTGACAATGGTAAGATATGTTTTTGCATATTCCCATGTGTCCGCGCTTGCACCCACATAGGCAAGGATCTGCTCCATAAATAGCAGGAACAGCGCCGACATGATAACGCCAACGACGACGCAGCTCCACATACAGAAGGAGCAGACCTTCTTTGCATATTCTCTCCGTCCCTCACCCATAGCCCGGGAAATCACAGAGGTTCCGCCGATACCGAAAATCGTACCCACCGCCATAAAAAGCAGGAACACGGGAGTCGCCAGAGAAACTGCCGCCACCTGTAGATCATCGTGGGTCTGTCCGATAAAAAATGTATCTGCAAGGTTGTAAATCAGCACCATCAGCATCGCCGCCATTGCCGGCAGCGCATTTTGCAATACTGCATTTCGTACCGGTGCATTTTCAAAAACTTCTAATGATTTGTTTTCTTCGGATCTGTTTTTATCCATATTTGATCTCCAATCTGATAGCGTGCTATCATTTTATTCAAGAGCATACCCGCTAAAAAAGCGGGCGCTGTCTACTTCAAATTGTCGGCAACTCTTGTAAGCAAGCGGTTTAACAGCTTTCGTTCCTCCTCAGAAAAGCCTCTCAGCAGGTTTTCTTCCGCCTCCTCCATGCGGCAAGCCGCTTCGGCGCAGCATAGCTCTCCGGCAGGTGTGATGTGTACCAGCTTGACACGCCTATCCGCCGCGTCTCCGAAGGCTTCCACCAAGCCCTTCTGCTCCAGCCTGGAAACGATTCCTGCGACGGTTGATTGTGCCACTCCAAAATATCGTTCCAGTTCTTTCATGGATAATCGCTGTTCTGCCACCTGTTGCAACGCCATGAGGACCGATACCTGCATCATGGTTAAATCCTTTGCCCGTAAGGCATTATTGGATTGCTTTTCAAGGCGGTCGTGTATTTGCTTAAACAACAAGCCGTTTGGTGTGCATTCCGGCATGATGATACTCCTTTCCGAATCGCTTTCAGTGAAATAATAATAGCACGCTTTCGAACCTTTGTCAATAGCGTGCTGTTATTCTTATATTTTTTTTATCAGCGACAGATTTATCGACTGCGTTCCTATCTGTTATTGATGGAAATATCCCAGTTTTCAATCTCCGTGTGCAGGAGCTTATGGGCACGTTCTGACAGCGGCTTTCCGAGGAATTCCTCGTAGGTAAGCTTCACCGCCGGATTTTCGTGGGAAAATCTCAGCTTGCTGGTTCTGTCGAATCCGTAAAGCTGCATCGCTCTTTCTTGGGCGAATTCCTGTCCGTCTCTGAATGGCTGCCCGCCGCCGCCGACGCAGCCTCCGGGACACGCCATGATTTCAACGAAATCGTATTCCGCCTTGCCGGATCTTACGGCTTCGATCAGCTCTCTGGCGTTGCCAAGTCCGTTTACCACCGCAACCTTAAGCTGGGTGCCTGCAAGGTCGAATTTTGCTTCTTTCCAGCCTTTCGAGCCTCTGACCTCCCTGAATGCGTCAGGGGACGGATTTTCGCCGTTTACAAGGTAATAGGCGCTTCTGAGGGCTGCTTCCATTACGCCTCCCGTGGTGCCGAAAATCGCTCCTGCGCCGGAAGCCTCGCCGAAAATATCGTCGAATGGCATATCGATCAAATCCTGGGGTTTGATACTGTCGCTGCGAATGAAACGGTCCAGTTCCCTTGTGGTAAGGACAAGGTCAACGTCTTTGCCGTGGTCGGCGTCATTTATCTCCGGCACCGTCATCTCATATTTTTTCGCCACGCAAGGCATGATGGATATGGAGAAGATCTTATCCGGATTGATTCCCAGCTTATATGCGATAAAGGTCTTTGCCATGGCACCGAACATCTGCTGCGGGGATTTTGCGGTGGATAAGTCCTCCACAATGTCAGGATATTGGGTCTTTGCAAATCTTACCCAGCCCGGACAGCAGGAAGTGAACATCGGCCATCTGTAGCGATTTCTGTTGGACAGCCGTTCGAGGAATTCGCTGCCCTCCTCCATGATCGTAAGGTCGGCGCAGTAGCTGGTATCAAACACATAGTCGATACCGATTTTTTTCAGAGCGCAGACCAGTTTTCCGAGGGTGGCGTCCTTATCCTTAAGTCCGATTTGCTCGCCCCAAGCCGTTCTCACCGCCGGCGCAATCTGTACCATGGTGATGATTTCAGGGTCCGCAAGGGCGTCGTTCAGCTCGATTCTGTCGTCTCTTTCCCGCAAGGCACCTACCGGGCAGTGGGTGATGCATTGTCCGCAAAGGGAGCAGCCTGCGTCGTTTATGTTGGCGTTATCCCTTACGCCGATGGTGGTTCTGTATCCGGAACCCGTCAAATTCCAAACTCCCAGTCCCTGTATCTTTTCGCAGACCTGAATGCAGCGCATACATTTTACGCATTTTGACGCGTCCCTGATGATTGGAAGCTCTTTGTTCCATCTGTCGACTTCCGCGGTATTTTCGTAGTCGCTCATGATGATGCCCAAATTGTTTGAAATCGTCTGCAACGTGCAGTTCCCGCTTTCGATACAGCTTGCGCAATTGGCTCTGTGGTCGGAAAGAATCAGCTCCACATTGATTTTTCGCGTTCTTCTTACCCGAGGGCTGTTGGTCATGATCTCCATTCCCTCCTCACAGACCGTGTTGCAGGCGGTAACCAGCTTTTCCATGCCTTTGATTTCCACCAGACAAACCCTGCAGGCGCCGATTTCGTTCAAATTCTTCAGGTAGCAAAGATGAGGAATATGGATACCCACGTTTTCCGCGGCTTCCATGATGGTGGTTCCCTCTTCAACAGCTATTTTTTGACCATTTATAATCAGTTTTACCATTTCGTATTTCTCCCCCCTCTGAAGGCGCCGAAGCCGTGATAGTCGCATCTTAAGCATCTGGAAGCCTCCTGCATGGCTTCTTCAAAGCTCATGCCCTGCTCCACTTCGTCGAAATCGTTTCCTCTCTGATTTGCGAAACGCTCCTTCAGCTCGGTTCTGCCGCAAGGTATGTTATCGCTCGGTGTAGGCAACGGAATATCCACGTGGGCTTCGATTTCGTGGTTGTAGCCAAGGTATGCGTCGATATTTGCCGCCGCAACCTTTCCTGCGGCTACGGCGTTGATTACCGTGGAAGGTCCCGTTACGCAGTCGCCTCCCGCGTAGGTGCCCCGGACGTTTGCAATTACGCTGGTTTTATTTGCCTGTATGTTTCCTCGGAATACCGGGATTCCGTAGTCTTCGAAAAATCCTATGTCCGTCGCCTGTCCGATTGCCGAAATGATGATATCGCAAGGTATTTTTTGTTCCGGCTCGGAGGAATCCATCGGCTTTGGTCGTCCGGAACTGTCTGCGGTTCCTGCGATCTGCGGTTTAACCCAGAGGGCTTCCACTTCGCCCCGTTTGTTGGTTTCGATTCTTGCCGGAGCTTTGAGCTGCAAGAGGTTACAGCCCTCGGCAATGGCGCCCCCTATTTCGTCCGGCAGCGCCGTCATATCGTCCCGTCTTCTTCGGTAGACGATGCTTACGTCCGTCGCGCCAAGGCGCTTTGCGGTTCTTGCAACGTCCATGGCAACGTTTCCGCCGCCGATCACCACAACCACCTTGTCCCTAAAGTCCGGCATGGCGTCGTCGCCGATTCCTCTGAGCATTTCCACCGCCGCAACCACGCCTTTTGCGTATTCGCCGGGGATTCCGATGCTCTTTGCGTTGTGGGAACCGATGGAAATATACGCAGCGTCGAAATTATCTCGGATTTCCGTCATCGCCTCAGGGGTGGAAACGTCGTAGTCTGTCTTAACTTCGATTCCCGTTGACAGAATCGCGTCGATATCCCACTGAAGTCTTTCCCTCGGCAGTCTGTAGTTCGGGATTCCGTAGCGGAGCATTCCTCCAAGCTGGGCTCTCTTTTCGTAAACCGTTACCTTGTGTCCCATGATGGCTAGGAAATATGCCGCGGAAAGCCCCGACGGACCGCCGCCGATAACCGCAATTTTTTTGTTCGTATCGTCCATCTTATCAGGCACCGGAACATCGCCGCAGTTATCCACAGCATAGCGTTTCAGACCTCTGATATTTACCGGAGCATCGATGAGAGTTCTCCTGCATCTGTGTTCGCAAGGATGTTCGCATATGAGGGCGCAGACCGTCGGGAACGGGTTGTCCTTTCGGATCAGCCGAACCGCGTCCGCATATCTCTCGTTTTTGAGCAGGGCGATATAGCCCGGCACGTCCACTCCCGCAGGGCACATGGCAACGCAAGGAACCGGCTGAGCCTGTTTACGGATTCTCTCGGAGCAGGTGTGATTTTTGATGTGAGATTCAAAGTCCTCTCGGTAACCTTTCAGCCCCCGCAGCACCATGTTTGCGGCTTCCGTGCCGATGGCGCAGTCCGCGGAAACGCTGATTGCTTCTGCTGTTCTTTCCAAAAGATTCAGCTGACTCATTTCCGGCTCGCCGTCGATAGCCACAATGCGGTCGATAATCTGCTGGAGCTGTCCGAGCCCGACTCTGCAAGGCACGCATTTACCACAGCTCTGGGAGTGACACAGCCGCAAAAACGACGCGGTCAGATCCACCGGGCACTGCCCCGGGGGGCTTGCTATAATTCTTCTTTCCAGGTCCTTGTAAAGACCCTCCACCGTTTTTTGAACGGTGTCTCTGGATTTAATATAAAGTCTGTTCATCGTTTCTCCCCTTTTTTCTTTTTTATTGCGTCAAAATCTATTTCCATGATGAAAATGCTCGCTACCATCAGCAATGCTCCGATATAGGATTTAAGGGAAAGTATCTCATGAGCAAAGACTGCTGCAACGATTCCGGCAAATACGGGTTCAAGGGCAAAAATGACTCCCGTATGCGATGCCGTCGTATATTGCATTGCGATGGGTTGCACGATAAATGCAACGCCGGTGCAAAATACCGCAAGAAAAATTGCTGAACCCCATACGGTACCGGTAGTCGGAAGGTGTGGAGTTTCAACGATAAATGCCATCAGAAGGTTAAGGATTCCCGTAACCCCCAGCTGGAAAACCCCCATCAGGTACGGGTCTACCTTTTCCCTGCTCACCGCCTTTTCGGTTACCAGCAGATCTATGGCATAGGCGAGCCCGCACATAATGCAAAGCAGATCGCCTTTTAAATTTTCTCTGTTTATCGAAAAATCATCTGTAAGCGTAAGCAGGGCGATTCCCACAAGGCACATGAGAACCACCAGCGAGAGCTTGCGACCGGGTTTCTCTTTCAAAAAAATCCACGCCATAATAGGAGTAAATATCACCGTCAGGGCGCACAGAAAGCCCGAATTTGAAAGGGATGTATATTTCACTCCAAAAGTAGCGCCTATGTATACGAAAACCAGAGTGATTCCCACGATTACGCTGTATTTCAGAGTTTCTTTGTTTACTTTTTTTATTCTGTTCCAAGAGAAAATTGCTGCAATGGCAAATGCTCCTAGAAACCGAAAGGAGTTCAGCGTAAAAGGATCCATGTCCGCAAGGCAGATATCCATCAAATAATAGGAAACGCCCCAGCACAGCGTTACCAATATAAGCATCAGATCCGCCTGCATCTGTTTTTTTTGTTCCATTTTTGCCTAACTCCTTTCTCTAAATTTTTCCCACCAATAATTCGAGAGCCAGGTTCTGCTCCAGCGCGCCTGTCTTTATATTTCTGTCTATCTCGTAAAGCTGCGAAAGAATCTCTCTGAGCTTTGATTTCGTGAAACGGTCGGCGGTCTGCATCGCCTTTTTCACCCGGAACTCGTGAATTTTCATTATTTTTACAATTTCTGCCTGAGGCGTTGCGTCTTCTTTGAATTCCTTGACTTCCAGCAGAAGCTCGAATTGGTTAATCAGCATACCCGTTATGGCAAACACGTCGCTGCCGTTACTGATCATATTGTGCATGATGGTAAATGCCGCGTCCTTTTTTTTATTCGCCGCCGCGTCGAGAAAATTAAACACAAAGGTGTCCAAATCGGCGTTGAGGGCCGAGGAAATGTCTTCGGGTCGGATTTCTGCCCCGTCGCTGTGGGCGATGATCTTCTTGATGTCGTTTTCCAGATTAAAAATCCGGTATTCGCTTTCTCTGTTGAAATATCCCGTCTCGTCAATCAAATAGCGCAAAACATCTCTCTTTATGCCAAGTCCGGAAGCTCTGAAACGCTTCTCCGCGAAAGCCCCCAGCTGGACGCGGTCGAGCTTGTCAAAATCATAGGTCCTGCATCTCTTTTTCAGTTCCTTGAACAAATCGTTTTTTTCGCCCTCCCCCTCCGTTGAGAGGATAAGCAAGGTCTCCTCCGACGGGTTGCCTGCGTAATTCAGCAGCGCTTCCTTGTCCGACGCGGAAAATCCCTTTGGATTGGCGGATTTCAGCAGGGCGTGATTTTTTAGCCACACAATTCGCTTCTCGGAAAACATGGGAAAGGTCTCGCAGGAAGTCAGGACTTCGTCAATCCGGGCGTTTTCGTCGTCTATCTTCGTAAAATCAAAGGAAAGTGCCGCGGGATTTATGTATTTTTTCACCAGCGATAACGCCGCCCATTCCACCAGGTATTGCTCGATTCCGTATAAAAAGAGCACCGGCTCAAAGTTATTATTTTTTAAATCCTGCCCGAAACGTTTATATGCGTGTTCGGGTTTTGCGTTTTTGTTTGCCATACTCACTCTTCCTTGGGACTGCGCCGTAAAAAATACCAATAGAAGTATTATACCTTTATTTTTCGCATATTTCAAACATTTTTACGCCGGATTGCCCCGAATTAGCCCCGATTTGTGTGTATACATAATCCGTCCCTGTCGAAGCGGACTCCCACCGCCCCGTGAAGGTCGTTTCGCAAGGTCAGGCAGCCAAAATCTTTCAGAATTTGTAGAGTTTCCGCCGTAGGATGCCCGTAATTATTTTGCCCCACCTGTATCACCGCGACTTTCGGAGACACTGCCTGCAAAAATTCCGCCGAGGTACTGGTTTTGCTGCCGTGATGTCCCACCTTTAGGATATCGGCTTTGAGAGCGTCGCTTCCTGCGTAGTAACGAAGCATCTCAGCCTCGCCCTCGCTGTCCAAATCCCCCGTAATCAACACTTTGTAGCCATTATAGCGCAGCATAAAAACCGAGCAGTCCTTGTTTTCCTCCTGAAGCTCCCCTTCCGCAAGAGAAAGAGGCCAAAGGGTCTCCACATAGGCTTTCTCCGAAAGGGTGATTTCCTTGCCCGCCGTCATTTCCGTATAGATTTCAAACTCGTTCAAAGCCTCCCGAAGCTCCGTAAGCCCCTTATAATGGTCGGTGTGTCTGTGGGTCGCCAGCGCTCCGTCAATACGGGCTACGCCGTTTTTCAAAAGATAGGGTTTGAGCCTATTCTTTCCTACATTGTAGTCTGCGCTGCCGCCTCCGTCGATCAGCAGGTTCTTTCCGCCGGCTTTTATGTGCATACAGTCCCCCTGCCCCACGTCTACGAAAATCAGGTCGTCGTGGGTGATGGGCGAATAGGTCACCATCTCTCCCACCGCCGAAACCATAAGAATTATCATAAACCCCCACAGGATTCTCTTGCTGTTTTTTCTCTTTCGCATGATGTAAAAGCTCTCGGAGGCTGCGAAAAATATGCCGCAGATGAGAAAAAGTATCACAAAAAACGGCAGCGCCGCCACGTCGCTTCCCGCATGTCCGCCGAAATTCATGATGTGATTCGTCTTTTCCAGCATGAGGGCAAATCCCTCTACCGCCGGTCGCATGAGCTCCCAGCCGAAGCCCAGGCTGAAGGCGCAAAAGCCCAGAAGGGCGGCAGGCACGAAATACCCCGTCATGTAGATAATGGGAATGTTTGCTATTATACTCACGGTAGATATATAGTTAAAATTATATATTTGATATATCGCAAGTCCGATGTTCACCGCAAAAGCCGTGGAAAGACTTTCGGGAATTGCCGCAGGCATTGCGGGCCTTAGAAACGCAATGGAAGTAATGGCGAGAAAAGACATCTGAAAGCCGGCGCCGAATATGACATAAGGGTTATGGGCGATCAAAATAAACGCCGCGACGCTCATGGAAGTGAGCATATCGTTTCTGCGGTCCATGTATCTTCCAAGGACGCTGACGAGGATCATCAAAATCGCCCTGCAAGAGGAGGTACTCCACATGGCAAGGGAGCCGTAGAGAAAAAGCATCGCAAACAGCGCCCCAAGGGCAATCACGCTCCTGCGCCGTCCCGCAAGCTTCTTGTAAATCCCGTACATGATGCCTATGTGCAGCCCGCTGACCGCCAAGATATGCGCCGTTCCGTTGCCGCGAAATTCCTCGTAGATCTCCTCTTCGATAAAGCTGGTATCCCCGAAAAGCACGCCGGAAATCATTCCGCGTCTATCCTCGGAAACGCCTTGCAGAAAAGCGTTTCTCGCCTTGTAGACGGCTTTTTCGTAAACGTCTGTGGGCGTATCGCGGCTTTCTTCAAAGCCATAAGTCTTTATGGTGGCGGTTCTCCCGATTCCGACGCTTTTCAGATAGTTTCGATAGTTAAAGCAATGGGGGTTTCCGGCTTCCGCCCCATCTTTCAGTACCGCCTTGAAGCTTATGGTTTTTCGCAAAAAATCCTCCGCCTTTTCGCTGTTTTCACCGTTTCCGCTGTTTCCGCTATTTTCACCGGGATACAGCGACCCCAGGACGTCTTCACTAAACCGAACCGCCTCGCCGTCTAAGGATTTCAGCCTGATTCGAAGGCTAATCCGATTTTCCTCCTCCTTGACGCTGACGACCTTTCCCCGGCAAAGAATTTCCTCGTCGCCTGCCGAAATCTGCGCAGCCTTCAGGGGCAGTCCCGCCGCGTCTGCAAGGGCAAGAAGCGCTATCGTAACCATAAGCACCCCAAAACATTTTCGTCTCATTTTTCCTCCACGTATGTTTTTTCCATTTCGTACACGCAGTACACACAGTACATACAGAGGTTTGAACCGATCCCTTTCCTTATCCTTTGCTTTCCCTTACTTTTCCCTGATAATTATACTCATTATACACCACATTACATTATTTTACAAGTCATTATTTTTCTTAATTTGCATTTTATTTGTATTTTTCTCCCCTCTTTTGCCCTTTATTTACTCGTTATATTGCCTTATGTTGGCTTATATTGCCGAAAAGATTTGTTTTTATCTGCCGCCTGTGGTATAATTTAGGCGTATGTACTTAAAACAATTTGGATTGAGATTATGAATTTACAGAAGAAAGTGGGTGATTTGATTGAGTGAAACAACTCACAAGTCAAGGCGCGACAGGAGACTTGAGCTTGAAGCGGCGGAAGCCTCGACTTCGGGTCACAGAACCTCCTCCGGCAGACGAAAGAAAAAATATAGATTGAACAAAAAGCAATTTTTGAAGTTTTTGCTTTGCATATTTCTGACCATTGCGCTTATCATAACGGCATACGCTGCCATCATCATCATCAAAGCTCCGAAGATCGAGACCAACAACATTTACAGTCTCCTCTCCCAGAGTTCGATTTTGTATGACGACAGCGGTCAGATCATCGACAATGTGTTTGCCGAAGAAAACAGAACCATTGTGAGCATAGACCAGATTCCGGATCATGTTCAGAAAGCCTTTATCGCTCTGGAGGACAAAACCTTTGAGAAGCACCACGGCTTCAACGTAATCCGAATTTTCGGCGCAATCAAGGACGCGGTGTTTAACGGCGGTCATATCAGCGGCACCAGTACCCTGACCCAGCAGCTTGCCCGTAACCTTTACCTTACGGACGAAATGCAGGAAAGATCCATCAGCCGTAAGATCACCGAGGCGTATTATTCCGTAATTTTGGAAAGCAAGCTCAGCAAGAGCGAAATTCTGGAGGCTTACCTCAATACGGTTAACTTCGGCGGCGTATACGGCGTTCAAACCGCGGCGCAGGCATATTTTTCAAAGGACATCGAAGACGTGACCATCGCAGAGGCGGCGGCACTGGCGGCTATGCCCCAGGCTCCTACCACTTACAGGCTGGTCATTCAGGTTTCCGCCGACGAGATAACCGAGGACACCCAGAACCTCATCAAGAAAAGCGGGGACTACGCTTATATCTGGAATGACGCGGCGAAGGGTCGTATCCAAACCTGTCTTGCCCTCATGCACGAACAGGGCTATATCACCGACGAGGAATATGAAGAAGCAAGTGCCGTTGAGATCAAAGACATGGTAAATCCGAATATCGACGCGCTTAACGAGGTTTCGAACTACTTTGCGGACTATGTAATCACGCAGGTTATCAGCGATTTGCAGACCGAGTACGGCTACGACTACGCAAAAGCCTCGAACATCGTATACAAGGGCGGCGTCCAGATTTACACCACCATGGACTCTCAGGCTCAGGAGGTTATCGAAAAAGAGTACAAAAAGGATTCCAACTTCCCGCAGCCTATGGGCTACAGCACCGACAAGAACGGCAATATATTGAACAAGACCGGCGGCGGCATCATGCTTTACAAGTACTCGAATTACATCGAGGACGACGGTTCTTTCAAGCTGAAATCCAGCGAATACAAGTGGAACGACGACGGCTCCCTGACGATTTACGCCGGAAAGCGTCTTGCGATTTACGATACGACGGTTCAGGGAACCACCGACTACAGCGTAGAATTCCGGAGTATGTACACCATTGACAACAACAAGTTCTACTCCATCGCAGGGGGCTATGTCAATATCCCTCAGGAATATAAGAGCAAGGATTCCGAGGGGAACCTCGTCGTAAGTGCAAAATTCTTTGAGGACTATCCGGACTTCTTCGTTAAGGACGGAAAAAAGCTTTCCACGACGGATTACAGCCTGAAACAGAGGGTAATTCAGCCCCAGTCGGCTATGACCATCATCGACAACAAAACCGGCGCAATCAAGGCGATGATCGGCGGCAGAAAACTCACCGGACGTATGCTTTACAACCGCGCTACCGCTCCGAGACAGCCGGGTTCCTCCATAAAACCGATCGCGGTTTACGCGGCGGCTCTGCAAAAGAGCTTCGAATGTGAGGAAAAGGGCGAGACCTTCCCGCTTGTCAGCACAGGCTATGACAAGCAAGGCACAAAGCTTTGGGGAGATTACATTACCGCAGGCTCCATCGTTGTGGACGAGCCCACAAAGATAAACGGCAGGATTTGGCCGAAAAACTCCTACAATTCCTATCGCGGTGCCTACACGTTCCGAACGGCGCTTCAGCAGTCCGTAAACGTTTGCGCGGTGAAGATTCTTGCCCAGGTGGGAGTAGATTATTCCTATGAGATTGCGGAAAAGTTCGGGCTGACGACCCTTGTGCACGACGGCGATGTAAACGACCTGAACCTTGCGGCCCTGGGTATGGGCGGTCTCACAAAGGGCGCTACCACCCTGGAAATGGCAAGTGCCTATACCACCTTTGTAAACGGCGGAGTACACAAGAGCTACAGCTGCTACACCAAGGTTACCACAAAGACCGGCGATGTGCTGCTGGAACCGAATGTGACGGAAACCGAGGTTCTGGACAAGGGTGTTGCATGGATTATGCGGGACGTTCTTCAGAGCGTTGTTTCTCAGGGTATTGGCTTCTATGCAAAGGTTTCCGGCGAGAATGTCGGCGGTAAAACGGGTACCACCTCCGACAGCTACGACATCTGGTTTGACGGTTTCACCGCGAATTATTCGGCAGCCCTTTGGATAGGAAATGACGTGAATATCAAGCTTTCCTCCATGTCCCCTGCTGCCGCAACCCTTTGGGGCAAGATCATGGGGCAGATTGACAAAGCGAAGGGCGGAACCTATTCCAAGCGTCCGTCGAATGTGGTAACAGCCACGATAGATACGACAACGGGTCAGCTGGCAACTTCCTCCACCACGAAGAAGCGGACGGAGTATTTCACCAAGGGCACCGAGCCTACGAAAGCTGCCGTCGCCGAGGTAAGCGTTACGGTTTGCTCCGCCAGCGGCTATCTTGCAACGCCGGATTGCCCTGACACCTATACAAAGACAGGCTACGCGACGGAAACCCCTGTGGATGCAGAGGGAAATCCCCTTCCGACCTATTACTGCAATATGCACAATTCCGATCCGGAGACCTATCCTCCTGATCCGGACGTTCCGTTTACGCCGGTCACCCCTGACCCCGGAACCGATACGGACGACGAGGATATCATTGACGATCCGGACGATCCGGATTACGACCCGAATCCGTCGGAATAAGAGGTTCTCCGTCCGGCAGAACGACAGTTTCATTAAAAAGGCAGCAGAATTTGATTTGATTTTAAAAA
>CAVHEY010000012.1:4839-17822 GCA_963635155.1 Bacteroides stercoris | reverse complement strand
GTAGAAAGGTATATTGCAGAACATGGACTCTATCAAGGAGATTAAAGAATATATCGAAAGAAATTTTTCTGAGAAGAGAAAAGTACACACCGAAGGGGTAAGGGAAACAGCCATAAAACTTGCCCGTATGTACGGCGCAGACGAGAAGAAGGCTGAGATTGCAGCGCTTTTCCACGATATGTACAGAGGTGTTCCGGAAAAAACCATGAATTATTATGTAAAAAGTCTGGGGCTTGCGGACAAGTATCTGGATAACTGCAACCTTGCCCACGGGAAGGTTGCGGCGATCATCATGCAAAGGGATTTTGACATCGAAGACGAGGATATCCTAAACGCGGTTTCCTACCATACCACAGGCAGAGCCGGAATGTCCCTGCTGGAAGAGGTCATCTATCTTGCGGACGCCATCGAGCCTAATCGTGCATATCCTGGTGTTGACGAACTCAGGGAACTTGCACAGATCGACATTGACAAGGCCTGTCTCATGTCTCTTACCAATACCATTGACTTTGTCAGGTCAAGCGGGAAATATTTAGACGAAGAAACGGTACGCGCAAAGGAGTATCTTGAAAGAAAAATAAAGGAAAGGGAGAATGCAAATGACAAATAGAGAGTATGCCGTATTAGCGGGAAAAACCCTATCAGAAAAGAAAGCCCAGGACATTCTTATCATCGACATCAGCGAAAAGGCGTCCTTCGCGGACTATTTTGTAATCTGCTCGGGAACCTCCGAAAGACAGATCAATACACTGGTGGACGAGGTGGAAGAAGCTTTCGCAAAAGAGGGGCTGTTGGTAAAATCCGTTGAGGGCAAACAAAACTCCGGGTGGATTTTGATGGATTTCGGTGATATCATCGTAAACCTCTTCACCAAGGAAATGAGAGAAAAATACAACCTTGAAAAAATTTGGGGCGATTGCGAGATCATCGAAGTGGAGGATTGATAAAAAATGAACGAAAGATATGATTTCACGCAAATAGAAGAAAAATGGCAAAAATACTGGGAGGAAAACCGGCTTTTCAAGACTGTTGAGGACGAAAGCAAGGAAAAATACTATGTACTGGAGATGTTCCCTTATCCATCGGGAAAGCTGCACATGGGTCATGTGAGAAACTATTCCATCGGCGACGTGGTGGCAAGATTCAAGAAAATGGACGGCTACAACGTGCTTCATCCCATGGGATTTGACTCCTTCGGACTTCCTGCGGAAAACGCCGCCATCAAACACGGCACTCACCCAAGCGAATGGACATGGAACAATATTCACGAAATGGAAGCCCAGCTTCGTCAGCTGGGACTCAGCTACGACTGGGACAGAGAAGTCGCCACCTGCCACGAAGATTACTACAGGTGGATGCAGTGGATTTTTATTCAGTTCTATAAAAAGGGATTGGCTTACAAAAAAGAAAATCCGGTAAACTGGTGTCCGAGCTGCCAGACGGTGCTTGCCAACGAGCAGGTTGTAGAGGGCGCCTGCGAAAGATGTAAGACGCCGGTTACGAAGAAGAACCTGTCCCAGTGGTATCTGAAAATCACCGACTACGCAGACAGATTGCTGGAAAACCTTGATAACGGAAAGCTGGACGGCTGGCCAAGCAAGGTTAAGGTCATGCAGAAAAACTGGATCGGACGTTCCTATGGCTGCGAAGTGGACTTTCAGATGAAGGGTTCCGACGAGAAACTGACGGTTTTCACCACCAGAGTGGACACGATTTACGGGACCACATTTATGGTTTTGGCGCCGGAATATCCGACGGTTCTGGAAAATGTCAAGGGCACGGAATATGAACAGCCGGTTCTTGAATATATTGATAAAGTAAAGCATATGAACGAAATTGAGCGTACTTCCACCTCCAACGAAAAGACGGGCGTATTTATCGGAAAGTATGCCATCAATCCGTTCACCCACAAAGAAATGCCTATTTATATCGCAGACTATGTTTTGATGGGCTACGGAACGGGTGCCGTAATGGGCGTACCGGCTCACGACCAGAGAGACTTCGACTTTGCGACTAAATTTGGTATAGATATTATCCCCGTTGTTGACCCACAGGACCCGGAGGTTGATGTGAACAACCTCACCCAAGCCTGCGCCGCTTCCGGAATGATGATTAACTCCGGCGAAATCACCGGAATGAAATCCTCAGATGCGATTCCGTACATGATCGACAAGGCTGAAAAAGAGGGCCTCGGGCACAGAAAGGTCAACTACAAGCTCAGAGACTGGCTGATTTCCCGCCAGAGATACTGGGGCTGCCCGATTCCGATGATCTACTGCGAAGAATGCGGCTGGGTTCCGGAAAAGGAAGAAAATCTTCCGGTAAAGCTTCCGACAGACGTTGAATTTACAGGAAAAGGCGAGTCGCCTATCGCAACCTCAAAGACCTTCAAGGATTGCTCCTGCCCGAGATGCGGCAAGAAAGCCACAAGGGAAGTGGACACCATGGATACTTTCCTGGATTCCTCCTGGTATTTCCTGAGATACTGCGACCCGAAGAATACAGAAAAGGCATTTGATTCCGCAAAGGTTAACTACTGGATGAGCGTCGATCAGTACATCGGCGGAGTGGAACACGCGATCTTGCACCTGCTGTATTCCCGCTTCTTCCAGATGGCGCTCCACGATCTGGGGCTGGTGGACTGCGAGGAGCCTTTCAAGAACCTGCTTACTCAGGGCATGGTAAACAAGGACGGCAAGAAGATGAGTAAGTCCCTCGGAAACGTCGTAAGCCCGGAGGAAATCATCAAGAAATACGGTGCGGACACCGCAAGACTTTTCATACTCTTTGCGGCACCGCCGGAAAAGGAGCTTGACTGGTCCGACGCAGGAGTAGAGGGAAGCTACCGTTTCCTTGCCAGAGTTTGGAGACTGGTATATGAATATACCCGGAAATACCAATGCGAAATTTTGCCTTTTGAGGCGAAAACCGAAGCGGACAAGTCGCTGAACTATATGCTCAACGCGGCAATCAAGAAGGTAAGCGAGGACGTAGGGGGAAGATTCAGCTTTAACACCGCAATCAGCTCGATCATGGAACTTGTCAACGAGATGTACAAGTACAAGGAGCAGGCTGAGTTTAACGGAAGCCTCTATGCAAAGGCAATCCGGGAGCTGATCCTGATTCTTTCGCCGTTCACACCGCATATTTGCGAGGAAATGTGGGCAGAAATAGGGGAAAAAGAGTCAATTTCAACCATGCCATGGCCGAAGTACGACGAAAAGGCTTTGATTAAGGACGAAGTTGAAATTGTAGTGCAAATTAACGGCAAGGTAAAGGAAAAATTAAGCCTTGCCAACAATCTTGGAAGAGAGGAGTTAGAAAAGGCAGCCTTGGCAAGCGAAAAAGTCAAGGCGCTGACAGATGGAAAGACAGTTGTAAAGGTTATTGCGGTGCCGAACAAACTGATTAACATCGTAATAAAATAAGGACGAAAATTTATGAGAAAAAGACAAACGAATAATACGAAGAGGAAAAGCCCGGAGCTTAAGGTCATTCCCATCGGAGGGTTGAATGAGATCGGAAAAAATATGACCCTGTTGGAATGTAACGACCAGATCATGATTATCGACTGCGGACTTTCCTTTCCGGACGACGAGATGTACGGAATCGACATTGTCATACCGGATTTTTCCTATTTGGTTGCAAACAGGGAAAGAATCACCGGCATGATCATTACCCACGGTCACGAGGACCATATCGGCGCGATTCCGTATCTGCTCAAGAACATTGACATTCCCGTGTACGGAACAAGACTCACCCTTGGTCTTGTGGAAAACAAGCTGAAAGAACACGGAATCAAGGGAGATTTAAGGACGATAAAGGCGGGAGACAAGGTGACGCTGGGCTGCTTCGATATCGAAACCATCAGGACGACACACTCCATTGCAGACTCCATTTGCCTTGCCATTACGACCCCTGCAGGAGTTGTTTTCCACTCCGGGGACTTCAAAATTGACTACACTCCTATCGACGGGGAGCCGATAGACTTTTCGAAGCTGGCGGAGCTGGGCAAGAAGGGCGTAACCCTCATGATGTGCGACAGCACCAACGTAACAAGACCGGGATTTACCGCCTCGGAAAAGGTGGTGGGTCAGACCATTGAAAATATTTTCAGAAACGCAAAGACGAGAATCATCATCGCAACCTTCTCCTCGAACGTGCATCGAGTGCAGAAGATTATCGAAAACGCGGTGAAATTCGGACGCAAGGTCGCAGTATCCGGCAGAAGCATGGAAAATGTGGTTGCCCTTGCCATTGAACTGGGGTATCTGGACATTCCGCCGGGAACCCTCGTGGATCTGAAAATGACGAAGAATATCCCCGACGATAAACTGGTTATCATCACCACAGGCAGTCAGGGAGAACCGATGTCGGCGCTTTCCAGAATCGCTTCCGGGGAGCACAAGTCCGTAAAACTCAAAAAAGGAGATACGGTAATCCTTTCCTCGACGCCGATTCCGGGGAACGAAAAGACGGTTTCCAATGTGGTAAACAAGCTCTTTGAGAAAGGCGCAGAGGTTATTTACTCCGATATCGCGGACATTCACGTTTCGGGACACGCCTGCCAAGAGGAACTGAAGCTGATTCACTCCCTGATAAAGCCGAAATTTTTCATGCCGGTGCACGGGGAATACAGGCATCTCATCGCCCACGCAAGGCTGGCGGAGAATCTGGGAATGAAGAAAGAAAACATCTTCGTGCTGGAAAACGGCGATATCCTCAATGTAAATAAGAGAAGAGCCAAGAGAGAAGAGGATATGGTGGAGGCTGACGCAATCCTCGTAGACGGACTTGGGGTAGGCGACGTAGGAAACATCGTTTTGCGGGACAGAAAGCTTTTGTCCGAGTCCGGGCTGATCATCGTGGTTGCCGCCATCGAAAAGGAAAGCCACACGGTGGTTTCGGGACCGGAGATCATCTCCAGAGGCTTTGTTTATGTGAGAGAAAACGAGCATCTCATGGAAGAATCCAGAAAGGTTGCCATGGAAGCGCTGAACAAATGCAGCAAGAAGAAGATGAAGGATTGGAACGCATTGAAATCGCAGGTTAGGGACGCCCTTGGCTCGTACATCTACGAGACCACAAAGCGAAGCCCGATTATCTTGCCGATTTTCCTGGAAGTTTAATGGGAGGTAAAAAATGAACGTATACGATCAAGCCCACGGTTTGGCTCAGGCAATCAAGGCGTCGGAAGAATTCAAACAGTATGACGCGGTGAAAAAACAGGTTGATGCAAACGAAGAATTATCCAAGATGATAAAGGATTTTCAGGCAAAGCAGCTGGAGCTTCAGACCAAGCAGATGATGGGAGAAGCCCCGGGCCCTGATGATATGGCTGTTATCCAGCAGCTGTACGCGATCATGGCAAAAGACCCCATCGCAGCGCAGTATCTGGAAACCGAAATGCGGTTTTCCCTTATGATGAAGGACGTTTACGAGATCATAGGCGAAGCCATCGGCATCGGAAGCCTTCTCGGATAAGGAAAGCGCAAGAAGGATTATCCGATAATTGCAGTATTATCGGACAATGGGTACTTGGCAATTTGCAGAATCTTTGATATAATTAAGGGTAAAGTTAAAAAGAGTCGAAAAAGCTCTAAAATAGAAAAGCACGAATTAAAAAAGATTGGAGAGATAAAAAAATGATTTATGCTAGTGATTTCAGAAAAGGCAGAACATTCCAGATTAACGGGGAGCCTCATGTGGTACTTGATTTCTTACATGTAAAACCGGGCAAGGGCGCGGCTTTCGTAAGAACAAAGTACAGAAACATCATCACCGGAGCCACGAGAGAAGAAGCCTTCAATCCGGACGACAAGTTTGAGGAAGCCATCATCGAAACCAAGAAGATGCAGTATCTTTACGATATGGACGATCTGTATTATTTCATGGACCCGGAAACTTACGAACAGATTCCGCTGGGAAAAGACCAGGTTGAAGAAGCCATCAAGTTCATGAGACCAAACGACGAAGCAACGGTTAAGTTCTTCCAGGGCAACGCTTTCCTCGTAGAAGCGCCGAACTTCGTTGACCTTGAAGTAATCGAAACGGAACCGGGTGTAAAGGGTAACACCGCCACCAACGTTACAAAGGCTGCAACCGTTGAAACAGGTGCGGTTGTTCAGGTTCCTATTTTCATCGAAACAGGGGAAAAGATCCAGATCGACACAAGAACAGGCGAATATCTGGGTAGATCCAAATAGAAATAGAAGCAAGAAAACGAATGAGATTCGATTGCAAATGATTCTATGGGAGCTTCTCGAAGCGCCTTGCGGCTGTCAGCGAAGTTTCGCCGGAAGTTTGGCTAGGAAATCGAACTGTTTGAGCAGCTATGTTAGCTGTGCGAGTTTTCGATTTCACCCAAACTCCGCGGAATGAGCAGATACAGCCTCAGGCGCTGAGAGCCTAGCGAGGGAGAGAATTATTTTGCAATCGACCTATCACTTGAGCAAGCAAAGGCACGCCTCCTCGAAAAACGGCGAATCACTTGTTTTTTAGCAGGATCAGCGAGCTTGAAAGGGATATCGGATTTGAAAAAGAATGTACTAATCATTGTAGCAGTGATACTTGTTGTCGCCTTAGCGGTGATCGGAATTTCGTTTGCGGGCATGGGGAAGCCACTGGACGAAACGGAGCAGACCATGGTCAGCGTTGAGATCCCATCGGGCTCCACCGCAGACAGCATCGCAAAGACACTGGAAGAAAACAATATTATCGACAGTGCGTCGGAATTTACGCTTTGGTCGAAGATGAAAGGCTATGACAGCCAGTTCAAGGCGGGAACCTACGCGCTTTCCGCAGCCATGGATTTTGAAACCATCGCCGACATTTTGGTGGGTGGGAAGGTCAGCATGGCGGTATTTACGGTGCCCGAGGGATTGACCCTTGAACAGACCATAGAAAAGCTCGTATCTCAGAATATGGGCACGAAGGAAAACTTTGAGAATGAAGTAAAGGACAAGAAGTGGTTCGACAAATATGAGTTCCTCAGATATGCCTCTGATGAAGATGCCATGAGAGAAAGCCTTGAGGACAACTATTTAGAGGGCTATCTCATGCCGAATACTTATTATGTGGCAGAGGGGGCTTCCGAAGAGGAAGTCATCAATGTGATGCTCAGCCAGTTCAATAAAGATATCTTTGAGGGCATTTTCAAGGAGTTTTTGGAAGATAAGAACAGCTCGTTGCTGAACAAAAAGTACGGCGATTATCTTAACACCGACGCCGGCTTTCAGCTTAGAGACGTGATCAAATACGCATCAATCATCGAGAGAGAAACAGTTTTGGACGATGAAAGACCCCTTGTTTCCTCTGTTATTTATAACAGGCTGGAAAAAGGAATGAAACTTCAGATGTGTTCCACTGTTCAATATATACTTGGGTATCAAAAGGACAATTTGACCTATGCGGATATTTCCATTGATTCCCCATACAATACCTATTTATACGACAACATTCCGGGGCCTATCTGTTCTCCGGGACTTGCATCCATCAAGGCCGCATTTTATCCGGAGGACACGGATTATCTATACTTCGTGGTCAGCGAAAAGCTGGACGGAAGCATGAACTTCTCGTCAAACGCTGCTCAGTTCGAAAGGGACAAGGCGGCGTACAGCAAAGCCTACAGCGCGGCGCATCAGTAAGAGAAATAAGAATTACGGAGTTCTATGATAGAAGCGGAAAGAAACATAACAAACGACAGGGTGACGGATTATATCAACGGATTCTACGCGCCCCTTACCGCGGATTTGGCAGAGCTTAGACGCGAGGCGGAGGCAGCAAGGGTTCCCATTATACTGAAAGAGACCGAAAGCTTTCTCGGGACATTCCTGGGTGTGACAAAGCCGAAGCGGATTCTTGAAATCGGCTGCGCCGTGGGATATTCAGCAATGTTCTTTGCGGAGCTTACGGGAGCCGGCGTTTACACCATCGAAAAAAATCCGGAAGTAGCGGAAATCGCAGCGGAGAATGTGAAAAACCTGGGCTATGCCGACAAGGTCAAGATATTCGTAGGCGACGGGGAGGAAGTTATAAATCAGCTTCGGGAAGATGGCGCGGAACCCTTTGACCTCGTGTTTATCGACGCGGCAAAGAGCCATTACAAGCGGTTTTTCGAGAGCGCATTGCCGTTATGCAAGAGGGAAACCCTGATTATATCGGACAACGTCCTGTTTCGGGGGCTGGTTGCAGATGACAGCTACGACCCAAAGGGAAAATATAAGACGAATATACGAAAAATGCGGGAATTTCTCGATTTTATCCATCAAGACCCGCGATTTGCAAGTAGCGTGATGGCGGTAGGCGACGGACTTGCCCTCACGCGGCTGAAATAAACGGAGAAATACGGAATTTTAATGAAGAAAATAGAGTTGCTTGCTCCTGCGGGAGACTTGGAAAAACTGAAAATAGCCGTTTTGTACGGTGCCGACGCCGTATATTTCGGAGGCGAATGCTTTTCCCTCAGAGCAGGGGCAGGAAACCTTACCGATGAGGAAATGCGGGAGGGCATAGAATTTGCCCATGCCCGGGGAGCGAAATGCTATCTTACCATAAACATTTTCGCCCATAATCGGGATATTACGCCCCTTCGGGAGTACCTGAAAAAGATAAGGGATCTTAAAATCGACGCCTTTATCGTAAGCGATCCGGGTATCATCATGCTGATACAGGAGATGATTCCGGGAGCGGAGATTCATCTCAGCACCCAGGCAAATATGACCAATTACCAGACGGCGAATTTCTGGTATCATATCGGTGTGAAGCGCATCGTCCTTGCCAGAGAGCTTAGCTTTGGGGAAATTGCAGAAATCAGGCAAAACACCCCGAAGGACTTGGAATATGAGGCATTTATCCATGGCGCCATGTGCATTTCCTATTCGGGAAGATGCCTTTTAAGCAATTTTATGATTGAAAGGGATGCAAACCGGGGAATGTGCGCCCATCCTTGCCGCTGGAAATATGCCTTGGTGGAAGAACAAAGACCGGGGCAGTATTATCCCATCGAGGAGGACGACAGAGGCACCTATATCCTGAATTCTCGGGATTTGTGCATGATCGAGCATATACCGGAGCTGGTGACATCGGGGCTTTCCTCCCTGAAAATCGAGGGAAGAATGAAGAGCATTTTCTATGTGGCAACCATCATTTCCGCCTACAGAAAGGCCATCGACGCATACTACGAAAACCCGGAAAACTATCAGTTCAGGCAGGAATGGATGGAGGAGATGAAAAAGGTAAGCCACAGGGAATTTACCACGGGCTTTTATTTCAACAACCCCACCAACAAGGATCAGAATTACCGCACCAGTGCGTACACCAGAGACTACGTATTTACGGGTCTGGTAAAGGATTACGACCCGAAAACGGGATTTGCCACGGTGGAACAGAGAAACAAGATGGTGCTCGGCGAGGAAATCGAAGTTTTCGGTCCGGGACAGGATTATTTTGTGCAGGAACTCAGGGAGATGTACGACGAGGAGGGAAATCCCATGGACTCGGCACCCCATCCCCAGCAGATTCTGAAAATAAAAATGGCAGAGCCGGTAGGCGAAAATTTTATGCTTCGTAAGAAAAAGGAGAAATAAAAATGTCAAACGATTTAGGCGGCGGGCCCAGTAGCAAGGGCGCAAAAGAAAGCAATCTAAAGAAATTTTGGAAGAAGGTAACCCACAAGGACGATTCCCAGCAGCTGGAAGAAGAAGTTATGTCCATGCTGGAAGCGGGGCAGGAATCCGGCATTTTGAAAGAAGAGGGGAAGAAGATGATCAACTCCATCTTCGCCTTTGACGATAAACTCGCTTATGAGATTATGACCCCCCGTACCGATGTTTTTGTGATTGATATCGACGATCCGCCGGAAGAATATCTCAACGACCTGATGACCCTGCGGTATTCCAGAATACCGGTGTGCAAGGGGGAAACCGACAATATCATCGGCATTTTGCACATAAAGGACTATCTGATTCAGGCATGGGAAAAGGGCTTTGACGGGGTGGACATCGCCTCTATCATCAGAAAGGCGTATTTTGTGCCGGAAACCAAAAATATAGATTCGCTGCTCTACGAAATGCAGGCTGCAAAACAGCAGATCGCCATCTTGATTGACGAATACGGCGGATTCAGCGGAATTGTAACCATGGAGGACATCATCGAGCAGGTTGTGGGAGACATCGACGACGAATATGACGAAGAAGAAGAGATCATCGATAAGGTTGACGATAATACTTATCTGGTAGACGGCGACGTAGACCTTGACGATTTGGACGAGGAACTGGGAATTGACCTTGTTTCCGAGACCAGCGAAACCATCGGAGGCTTCCTGATCGACATACTCGGCGAAATCCCCGACACAGAAGACGTGGGACGGGTAATCGAATTTGAAAATTACCGCTTTAAGATTATGGCTGTTCAGGACAGACGAATCGAGCGTGTGAAAATATATATTTTGCCAAAAGACGCGGAAGAAAAGGAAGCTTCCGAGCCTGAGCTTGTTTAAATTATCCTTTTAGGATGTAATATATAAAATTTAAGAGGTGCAAAAAATGAGTGAAAAAACATGTAATTGCAATTGTGCCGAAAAGAGGAAAGAGCAGTTCAAAGAGCTGCAGCCTGTTTTGGACCAATATGCAAAAGTACCGGGTAGTTTGATTACTATCCTCCAAAAAGCTCAGGATATCTACGGTTATCTGTCCATCGACACGATTAACTATATATCCGACGCAACCGGAATCAAGCCGGCGAAGATTTACGGCGTTGCAACATTTTACGCGCAGTTTAGACTTCAGCCTATCGGCAAGTATCTTATCATGCTTTGCCAGGGTACCGCATGCCACGTAAACGGCTCGGAAATCATCGAAGAAGCCGTTTGTGAGTATCTCGGAATTAAGGACGGCGAAACTACCGAAGACGGCATTTTCACGCTTAACAACGTAGCCTGCCTCGGATGCTGCTCCCTTGCTCCGGTAATGATGGTAAAGAGCGCTGAGGGCGACGAGACTTACGGCAACCTTACAAAGGATAAAGTTACCCAGATCCTCGCTGAAATCAGAGAAAGAGCATAGGAGGTACATAGTATGAGAGTAGTAGTTGGACAAGGCAGCTGCGGCATCGCTACCGGCGCAAAAAAGACGGTTGCCGCATTGGAAAAATTGATCGCCGAAAAGGGTCTTGGCGTTGAGGTTGGAACGGTGGGATGCGTAGGTACCTGCTATCTGGAACCGATCGTAGACGTGTATGACGACAACGGTGAAATGACAAGATATGTCAAGGTTCAGCCGGATAAGGTTGAGCAGATTGTGGAAAGCCACCTTGTAAACCACAAGGTTTGCACAGAGCTTGCAATCACAGAGGAAGACAAGCAGTTTATCGGCAAACAGCAGAGAGTCGTTCTGAGAAACTGCGGAATTATCAATCCGGAAAACATCGACGAATACCTTGCGGTAGACGGTTACAAGGCTATCGAAAAGGTTCTCAAGTCCATGAAACCGGAAGAGGTTATCGAAGAAATCAAGATTTCCGGACTGAGAGGCAGAGGCGGCGCAGGCTTCCCTACCTGGTTCAAGTGGAATGCCGCAAAGCAGAGCCCGGGAAAAGAAAAATATTTGGTATGTAATGCTGACGAAGGAGACCCGGGCGCATTCATGGACCGTTCCGTTTTGGAAGGGGACCCGCATTCGCTTCTTGAAGGTATGATCATCGGCGGATATGCCATGGGCGCATCTCAGGGCGTTATCTACTGCCGTGCAGAGTATCCGCTGGCTATCAAACGACTGGAAATCGCCATGGCTCAGGCAAGAGAAAGAGGATACCTTGGCAAGAACATCTTCGGAAGCGGCTTTGACTTTGATATCTATATCAAGGCAGGTGCCGGCGCTTTCGTATGCGGCGAAGAAACCGCTCTGATCGCTTCATTAGAGGGCGAAAGAGGTATGCCTAGACTGAAACCGCCGTTCCCGGCAGCAAAGGGCTTCTGGCAGAAACCGACGGACATCAACAACGTAGAAACACTGGCAAACGTTCCTTGGATCATCTTCAACGGCGGAGCTGCCTTCGGCAAGTTCGGCACAGAGGCTTCCAAGGGTACGAAGGTATTCGCTCTTGCAGGAAAGATCAAGAAGGGCGGTCTCGTAGAAGTACCTATGGGCATGACCCTCAGAGAGGTTCTTTTCGGCATCGGCGGAGGCATCAAGAACGACAGAGAATTCAAGGCTGTTCAGATGGGTGGCCCATCCGGCGGATGTATTCCGGCGCACCTCATCGACACCCCTGTTACCTATGAAGACATCAACAAGACAGGTGCCATCGTAGGTTCCGGCGGTATGATCGTAATGGACGAGGATACCTGTATGGTTGACATGGCAAGATACTTCCTGAACTTCACCCGTGACGAGTCCTGCGGTAAGTGTAACTACTGCCGTATCGGTACCAAGAGAATGCTGGAGATCCTCGAAAGAATCACCAAGGGCGAGGGCAGAGACGGAGACATCGAGCTTTTGGAAGAACTGGCAGGAAAGATCAAGGACGGTTCCCTCTGCGGACTGGGTCAGACCGCTCCGAACCCGGTACTTACCACCATCAAATACTTCAGAAATGAATATGAAGACCATATTTACAACCACAAATGTACGGCGAAATCCTGTAAGGCTCTCGTAACCTACTCGATCACGGACGCTTGTAAGGGTTGTACCGCTTGTGCCCGTAAGTGTCCTGTGGGGGCTATTTCCGGCGAAGTTAAGGGTCAGCACGTTATTGACAAAGAAAAATGCATCAAATGCGGCAAGTGCTTAGAAACCTGCAAATTTGGCGCAATCGAGAAGAAATAGAGAGGAGGAAACGGTAATGAACAAATATAGATTAAACATAAACGGCAAAGAAGTTACAGGTTTTGCCGGACAAACTATTCTTGAAGTTGCCAGAGAAAATGATATTTTCATTCCAACTCTTTGCTACGATGAAAGAACAAAAATTTACGGTTCCTGTGG
>CAVHEY010000012.1:0-4538 GCA_963635155.1 Bacteroides stercoris | reverse complement strand
CATCCTTGCGAAGAGGCTTGCAGAAGAGGACTTGTTGACGAGCCGATTTCCATTCAGCAGCTCAAGAGATTCGTTGCGGACAACGACCTTGACGGGGACAGATTCATCCCTGAATGCGAAGAAGACAGCGGCAAGAGCGTTGCCATCATCGGCGGCGGCCCTATGGGACTTTCCGCGGCATATTTCTTAAGACAGATGGGTCACAGAGTAACCATCTTTGAAGCAATGCCAAAGGCAGGGGGTATGCTCAGATACGGCATTCCGGAATACAGACTCCCTAAGGCTGTTCTTGACGAAGAAATCGCAACCATCGAAATGATGGGTGTTGAGATCATCACAAATACAAAGATCGGCGAAGACATTCCGTTTGAAACGATCAAGGCTGACTTCGATGCGGTTCTCCTTGGTATCGGCGCATGGGTTTCCACCGGCGTTGGCTGCAAGGGCGAAGACGCAGAGGGTGTGATCGGCGGTATCGATTTCCTGAGAAAGGTTGTAAGAAACGAAGAAATCGGTATGGGCGAAAAGGTTGCCATCGTCGGCGGCGGTAACACCGCAATGGACGCTTGCAGAACGGCTGTAAGACTTGGCGCGAAGGAAGTTTACAACATTTACAGAAGAACAAAGGACGAGATGCCTGCGGACATGGTAGAAATCGAAGAAGCAGAGGAAGAGGGCGTAATCTTCAAGAACCTCACCAATCCTCTGGAAGTCGTAAAGGACGAAAACGGCCATGTCAAGGAAGTGATTCTTCAGGTTATGGAACTTGGCGAACCGGATGCTTCCGGCAGAAGAAAACCGGTTCCGGTTGAAGGTAAGACAGAAACTCTTGCCATCGACACCATGATCCTTGCTATCGGACAGGCTGTTGACGCGTCGATCTTTGACTGCGACAAGACCAGAAAGAACGCCATCGCTTACGATCCGGAAACATTCATGACCAGCATTCCGGGCGTATTTGCAGGGGGCGACTGCGGTAACGACAAGATTTCCATCGCGGTTGAAGCCATCGCAGATGCCCGCAAGGTATCCGACATCATCGACGCTTACCTTGACGGCGAAGAAGTAAAATATGAAAAACCTTTCTTCGTAGAAAGAGATGATATCACAGAAAAGACCTTTGAAGACAGAGAAAGACTTTGCAGACCGACACTTCCGCAGCTTAGCCCGGAAGAAAGAAAGGACAACTTCAGCGAAGTGATTCCTTATGCCTACACAGAAGAGCAGGCTATGGCAGAGGCCTCAAGATGCCTTGAATGCGGCTGCCACGACTACTTTGAATGTAAGCTCATCGACTTTGCGAACCAGTACGAAGTGAACCCGGAAAGATTTGCAGGGGACAAGAACACCATCGAATACGAAGACGCTCATCCGTTCATCGTAAGAGATCCTAACAAATGTATCCTTTGCGGACTTTGCGTAAGAGTCTGCGACGAGGTTATGGGCGTTGGCGCTCTGGGCCTTGTTCACAGAGGCTTTGACACGGTTGTTAAGCCGAACATGGAAAAACCGCTGATCGAATCCGGTTGTATTTCCTGCGGTCAGTGCGTAAGCGTATGTCCTACCGGCGCACTCCAGGAAAAGACTTCCATGATCAAGGAAACTCCGCTGGCTGCCGACATTACGGAAACCACTTGCTCCTACTGCTCCGTTGGCTGCTCCCTGAAGCTGGAATCCTACGGCGATCTCCTCATCAAGGCAAACCCTGATAAGGACGGCGTTGTAAACAAAGGACTTCTTTGCGGCAAGGGTAAATGGGGATTTGACTGCTCCGTACTGGAAGGCAAGATCGAAGATCCGCTGGTAAAGGAAGACGGCAGATTCAGAGAATCCGATTATCACGAAGCGACGGTTCTGGTAGCCAAGAGAATGCAGAGCATCGGCGCAAAATACGGAAAGGACGCAATCGCGGTTGCAATTTCCGACAGATATACAAACGAAGAAGCATACGCCATGAAGAAGATGGCAGAGGTTATGGGAGCAAAGGTTCTTTGCATGAACAACAGAGCAAACGGACTCTCGGAGGTTCTTGGCTTTGACGCTTCCCCGAACACCATCGACGAGCTTCTTTCCACCAATGTGATCCTGAAAGTAGGATTTGAGGATAACGATTCGAGAGTTATCGCCCTTAAGATGAAGCAGGCTGCGGAAGCAGGAGCAAAGGTAATCACGGTTTGCAACGGCGAAAACGACCTTGGATTCCTTAAGGAAATCGCAAAGGCTATCATCGACAGCGGCAAGGCTAAGAAGGCAGAAGGCTACGATGAATTTGCAGCCTCCCTTGCAGGCGTTAAGGTTTCCGAGGAAGCTAAGGCTATCGCAGAGGCTTATCTTGGCGCTAAGAAGGCGATGATCGTTTACCAGCAGAACTTCCTGACAGTAGATGGCGCGAAACTCGTTGGAGATATCGCAATGCTTTCCGGTCACATCGGCTCACCGAGAAACGGTATCCTCATGGTTAAGCCGAAGAACAATTCTCAGGGTCTCATCGACATGGGAATCACCGCAGGCAAAGAAGCTCTGGAAGGCGTGAAGGCTCTCGTAGTATTCGGCGAAAATGCCGACATCGACACTGCGGGACTTGAGTTCCTTGCGGTATGCGATACGCACATGACTGAGCTTGCAGAAAAGGCAAATGTTGTAATTCCGGGAACGGGCTTTGCTTCCACCGACGGTACTTATACCAACACCGAGAGAAGATTACAGCCTGTAACCGCAGCTATCGATGAAGATATCCTCTTCACCAACTGGGAAGTTGCCGCAGAGATCGCAAGCATATTTGAAGTTGAATTCGGATGGGACACCGAGGAAGACATTTCCGTTGAAATGTGCGACAAGGTTCCGGCATATAAATACGCAGAAGTCGGCGAGGTTCTGGGCGGCGCAATTGCTCCTACAAGCGAAGCAAAACTCGTTGTCGTAGGCGAGGGCCCGGTGGTTGACCCGCTTCCTTGCACGGACAGCCTGATGCAGGATATCATGGACAGACTTCCGAAGGCTGCTAACCCAACAGCATAATAGAAAAACGGATCCTATGCAGAGATGTAAAGATACCTAAGACTTCTATCATAAGCCCCCTCGGGTTCGAGGGGGCATCCGTTTTTCAAAGAAGATTATAAGGTAAATTTACAGGACAAACTACGGACAGGACGGCATGACGAATATGACAAAAATAACAGACATGACAAAGGAAAACTTACGGACAATAAGAAAAGAGGCGTTTATCAAGACGATTCCCATTATGTGCAGCTATTTTTTCATCGGCACGGCTTATGGCATGATGATGGAAAATGCGGGATTTGCCTGGTATTACTCGCTCCTTGCCAGCGCGGCTGTTTACACCGGCGCATTTCAGTTTCTGCTGATTACATTTTTGAGCAGCGGAGCGTCGATCATAACCATTACGTTGGCGGCGCTTTTGATGAACTCCCGGCATACGTTTTACAGCATTTCTTTCATCGACGAGTTTCGCAGCATGGGAAAGCGCAAACTTTTTATGATCCGTACCATGACAGACGAAACCTATGCCCTGAACTGTTCCGTGCCAAAGGACGATCCGAACAGGGCGGAGCTGCTATACAGAATCGCGTTGTATTGCAGGTGCTACTGGATCTTTGCCAGCGCTGCCGGGGGAATCATCGGACAGCTCATTCCCTATGACCTTACGGGAATCGACTTTTGCATGACGGCGCTGTTTGTGATCCTGTTCATAAACCAGTGGGAGGAAGCTGCTGACCACAGACCGGCGCTGCTGGGACTTGGGGTTGCCATGGCGTGCCTCTTTGTGTTCGGCTCAGGCTCCTTTATGCTTCCTGCTCTTCTCATAACCTCAGCGCTTCTTATCCTGCTGATAAAGCGGGACGAAAGAAAAGAGGAGAGAAAGGACGAAGGAAAGGAGGCGGAAAGCAAATGAACTTGAATTATTATGCCATTTTGGTGATCCTGCTGATGGGGCTTGTCACCTTCGGGCTTAGAGCCTTTCCGTTTCTGGTATTTCGCGGGGAAAGGGAGCTTCCAAGGCTAATGAAGGATCTGGGAGATATTCTTCCTGCCTCAGTTATGGCGGTGCTGATCATCTACTGTCTAAAGGACGCACCGGCGGATTTTGCCGGTACCGGAATTTGGCAGCTTGTGGGAATCGCCGTTACGGCGGTGAGCTATAAGCTGAAGCACAACACTTTCCTGAGCCTTGTGCTGGGAACGGCTTGCTATATGATTTTGCTACGAATTTGAGAATTTGAGAGCAGAAAAAAATTTTAGTAAAATTTTTTCGGAAAATTTGTGTAATGGCACAAAAACATGTAACCTTTTATCCTCCTACGCAGAGTATATTATGAGAGGGTCAGTAAATGAGCCCTCTGAGAAATATACAAATTTATGCACAAGGAGGAATATGAAATGAAAAACTTACTGCCATTACTTATGTTAGCCTGTATTATGCTTGTATTCTCCGCTTGTGGAACTTTATGATAATATAAAGTAACAGAAGGGGAATTGGTATAATGGGTAAGGAAAGACCGGCGCAAGCCGGTTTTTTT
>CAVHEY010000011.1:0-18243 GCA_963635155.1 Bacteroides stercoris | reverse complement strand
TGAAAGGCATAAAAGAAAGAAGAAGCGTAAGAAAGTTTCAGGACAAAAAAATTCCCCGGGAGGTAATCGAGGAAATCGTCGAAGCCGCAAGATTTGCTCCGTCATGGAAAAACACGCAGATCGTAAGATATTTCGTGGTTGACGACAAGGAAAAAATTGCAGAACTCGCCAGCGACAAATGCACCTACGGATTCACCTATAACATCAAAACCCTTGCGGGAGCGGGGGCAATTGCGGTACTCACCTATGTAGAGGGAATTTCCGGCTACGAAAAGGACGGAAGCTTTTCCACGCAAAAAGGCGACAGATGGCAGATGTTTGACGCGGGAATCGCAGCTCAGACCTTCTGTCTCGCAGCCTTCGAAAAAGGCGTTGGAACGGTAATTCAGGGATATTTCGACGAGGAAGAAATCAAAAAAGTTTTGGGGATTCCGGAAAACCAAAAGATTGGTGCCGTAATTCCTATGGGCTATCCTCTTGACGGCGAAATCAAGGCTCCGCCGAGAAAGGAACCGGGCGAGTTACTTACCTTTATTTAACTTGCGTTTCCCTTTGATTTGCCGGAGCGTGTGAGTACGCCCAGGGCAGAAATCGTGATAACCATACCGATAATCCCAAGTCCGCTTGGGATTTCGTTATATATGAGGATACCGAAAATCATCGCAGAAACCGGTTCGGCGCCGCAGGAAAGAATCGAGGCACTTCCGGAATCCACCCGCTCCATGGAGCTGGTGTAGAGAAAATTCGGCAAAATCGAAGTTACCAGAGCCTGCGCCAGATAGAACAGGATTCCCTTGGCAGGATCGGCGCTCACAAACCCCGTAAACGTTCCAAAATCCGCAAAGGGCAGGAGGACAAGGGCTGTGAGGGAAAAGGCGTAGAAATTGATCGTGAGGGCGTTGTAGCCGGCAGTGGAGAGCTGCTTCGAGTTGATGGTGTAAATTGCGTTGAAAAACGCAGAGCCAAGACCCGAAAGAATTCCTACGAGGCTCCAAGCCACCTCCGCGTCCGTTTCAAATACTCCGGCAAGCAGGGCGCAGCCCGTAAGCGCCGCAAGCATACAGCCGACTTTTGCGAGGGTGATTTTTTCGCGAAAAAACACAGAACCCAGCAGAAGCACGAATATGGGACAAAGCCCCAGCAGCACCGAAGCCAGCGACAGGGTCAGCTTGCCCACGGTATAATTGTAGCAGGTATTCATAAGAAGATAGCCGTTGATTGCAAGGGAAAGAAACAGAGGCAGGTGGCGGAGACGAATCTTCAGCAGGCTTTTATCATAGAAAAGTAAAAATAAAAACACCAAAAAAGAGCCGGTAATCGCTCTCGAAAACATGACTGTGGCAGTGTCGAAGCCGGCTTTCGTCAGCGTCCTGACGAAAATTCCCGAAGCCCCCCAGCAGGCGCCCGCCCCAAGGGGCATAAAAATCGCGATTTTGTTCATTTTGCTTACCTCCGTCAGAGCATTATATCACCCCGCGAGGGCTTTGTAAATAAGATAGCCTATTGCCAAGCCGTGTGAAAAGAGATATAATGCTAAGGAACAGCCTAAAAAACAGACAGAGGAATTTATGAGAAAAGAACGACAACAAGAAATTATGGCGCAGCTCGAAGCCGAAAAGCGAGCGTCCAAAAAGGTCAAAGGGCTGGCGTTTTTCAGAACCCTTGCCGTTATATATTCGCTCCTTGCCTGCGCCTTTGTGGCAATGCTTTGCAAACTTGACGTGCTTCCCGCAAAATACCTGTACGGCGGAATCGCAATGCTTGCATTTGCGAGCATTTTTATTGTGCCGGTCATGATGAGCAAAAACGGCATAAAAAGCCGCAGGAACGTGGCTGCCGTGGCGGCGGTATTTCTAATCGGCGCCTTCGGCGTGGGAACCTATTACCTGGTGGGAACCATGGATTTTCTTGAAAATATCACACAAGAAAAGGAAGCTACCGAGGATTATTATGTCATCGTCAGAAACGAGGCTGCGGAGGCAGAAACGGCAGAGACGACGGGAATCTCAGGGAATGCGGCGCAGGTGGAAACCCAAAGTACAGAGGACATAAGCGCTCTGGCGGGGCAGACCATCGCCACCTATATGTCCCACGACATGGTTTACTCCGAGGCAAAGAGCAAGCTTCAGGAACAGGTTTCGGTGGAATACGCCTATGTTGACGCCCCGAAGGACGCCATAAGCAAACTTTTGGCGGGAGAGTACAACGGGGCATTTGTCAGCGCAGCCTCCTATTCCGGCATGAAAAACAGCACGGACGCCGAAATTGAGGCTCTGAACATAGAGGAAAAAACGAAGATTTTGTACACGATTTCCATTCCCATTGAGACGGAGGACAGAACCTCCTCGGTGGACGTGACAAAAGAAGCTTTCAATATATATATCAGCGGCTCCGACATGGAAGGCTCCATCGACATTCCCAACAGAACCGACGTAAACATGATTGCCACGGTAAATCCGGTAACCCACGAGGTGCTGCTGACTTCGATACCGCGGGATTACTATGTCGAGCTGCCTACCAAGGGCGCAAAGGACAAGCTCACCCATTCCACCCTTTACGGAATACAGGAGAGCATCGGCGCCATCGAAAACCAGCTGGGAATCGACATCAATTACTATCTGCGGGTAAATTACAGCACGATCGTAAAGCTGGTGGACGCCATCGGCGGCATCGAAATCGAATCGGACCGGGATTTTTATACCTCGGGCATGAAAGGAATGCCGGAACTGAACGGGCACCATTTTGTGCAGGGCATCAATCAGGTAGACGGCAAACTCGCCCTGGCGTTTTGCAGGGAGAGACACGCTTTCTCGGAGGGGGATTTCAAGCGGAACGAAAACCAGCAGCAGGTGCTTGAAGCCATCATCAAAAAATGCAGCTCCAGCACCACGATTCTTACCAAATATACGGCGCTTCTGGACGCGGTAAAGGACAATCTTGCCACCAACATGACGGCCGAGGAAATGGCGAGCATCGTAAAAATGCAGCTGGAGGATATGCCGAGCTGGACGATTTCAAAACAGTCGATTAAGGGTACAAACAATTACGAATATTGCTACGCGCTGGGCTTTAGCGCCAGCACCGTAGACCCTATTCCGGAAGAAGAAATGAAAGCCATAGACAAAATTGTACAGGTTTCGCAGATCAGCCCGGAGAGCGAGCAGGAGACGACAGAAAATACAGAAAATACCAATGAAGAGGGCGAAACTTCGGGAAATAGTTAAAAAGCATATTGACATTGACAAAGCACTGTTCTATAATTAATAGGCAACTTTATGATTATGCGTAACAGAGCTTCTTGAAAAGGGCTCTGAATTTTGAGTTAAACGGAGGACAATCAACATGAGAGTTAAAGTAATGCTGGCATGCACAGAGTGCAAGCAGAGAAACTACAATACGATGAAGAACAAAAAGAACGACCCTGATCGTATTGAAATGATGAAATATTGCAGATTCTGCAAGAAGCATACTCTTCACAAGGAAACAAAGTAAGGAGAGAAAACAATGGCTACTAACAAAGAAGGAACAAAAAAGAGATTCAACTTCAAGGAATACTTCAAATCCGTAAAGGTTGAAATGAAAAAGGTTGTATGGCCTACCAAAAAGGAAACCATATCCTATACGGCTGTTGTTATAGCCACCTGCGCAGTTTTCGCGCTCGGTTTCTGGCTTATCGACACAGGCGTTTTGGCAGCGCTCAAGGCAGTTTTGAATATCACTTTAAACTAGGCTGAGGCTTGAAATCTTAATTTTATTACTTAGATAATCGAAAAGAAGGTACGAGAATGTCAGATTTTGAGAACAAAGGCGCTTCTCCGCTTGAGGGCGAGGGAATCAGAGGTGACGGTCAAGCGAAATGGTATGTAGTCCATACCTATTCGGGTCACGAGAACAAAGTAAAAGTGAATATCGAAAAAATGGTTGAAAACCGAGGGATGCAAGACCTGATTATCGACATCGTTGTACCTACCGAAGACATAGTTGAGATTAAAGACGGACAGCGCAAGATCAAAACACGGAAAATGTTTCCGGGTTATGTAATTATAAAGATGATTGTTACCAACGAGTCTTGGTACCTTGTAAGAAATACGCAGGGGGTTACAGGTTTCGTAGGTCATGGCTCCGAACCGATTCCGCTTACCGACGAAGAAGTGGCGAGAATGGGAATCGAAAAAGTTTATATCGACCTTGATGTGGAAGTGGGCGAAACAGTCAGAGTTATCAGTGGTCCTTTCGAGAGCTTTATGGGCACGGTAGAAGAGATCAACAAAGAAAAACAGGTACTGAAAGTCAGAGTTTCCATGTTCGGTCGAGAAACACCGGTAGAATTGGAATTCAGCCAGGTGGATAAAATTTAAAGAAAGGAGAAAACGAGATGGCAAAAAAGGTAGAAGGTTATATTAAACTTCAGATTGCAGCAGGTAATGCAACTCCGGCGCCTCCGGTAGGTCCGGCTTTAGGTCAAAAGAGCGTAAACATTATGGATTTCTGCAAACAGTTTAATGCAAGAACACAAGACCAGCAGGGTATGATTATTCCTGTAGTAATCACGGTTTATGCTGACAGATCATTCACATTTGTTACAAAAACACCGCCGGCAGCAGTTCTTCTTAAAAAAGCCGCAGGACTTGACGCAGCGTCGGGAGAACCGAACAAGAAAAAGGTTGCAACGCTTACAAGAGCCCAGGCGGAAGAAATCGCAAAGACCAAAATGCCTGACTTAAATGCAGCAAACCTTGAATCCGCAACAGAGATGATCAAGGGCACCGCAAGAAGTATGGGAATCGTTATTGAAGGTTAATAGAAAGTGGAAGACGAAAGTCGTTAGTACCACAAGGAGGTAAACATGCCTAAGAGAGGTAAAAATTACAAAGCAGCAGTGGCAGCTTATAACAAGGCTGACGTATTTGAAGCAAAGGACGCTTTAAAGATTGCTGTTGACAATGCGAAAGCAAAATTCGACGAAACAGTTGAAGTACACATCAAACTTGGCGTTGACGGAAGACACGCAGACCAGCAGGTCAGAGGCGCAATCGTTCTTCCTCACGGAACAGGCAAGACAAAAAAGGTTTTAGTATTTGCTAAAGGACCTAAGGCGCAGGAAGCGGAAGCGGCAGGCGCTGATTATGTAGGAGCCGAAGAAATGGCTCAGAAGATTCAGACCGAAAACTGGTTTGACTTCGACGTAGTAGTTGCTACTCCTGATATGATGGGTGTCGTAGGTAGATTAGGTAAGATTTTGGGACCTAAGGGCCTCATGCCAAACCCTAAGTCGGGAACGGTTACCATGGATGTTGAAAAAGCTTTGCAAGAGATCAAAGCAGGTAAAGTTGAGTACAGACTTGACAAGACAAACATCATTCACACACCGATCGGAAAGGTTTCTTTCGGAGCCGAGAAGTTAACGGAAAACTTCAATGCACTTCTTGAAGCAGTTGTAAAGGCTAAGCCGGCAGCAGCAAAGGGACAGTACCTGAAGAGCGTAACGGTCGCTTCCACGATGGGACCGGGAGTGAAAGTAAATCCGGCACTTATCCAGTTCTAGGCTTTTTCTCGATCGTCCTTTCGGCGTTGCCGCAAGGTAAAAAAGCCAGAGATTTTACTTCGTAAAATCTGAGGATAACACACAACAATGAAATAAAACCGTAGACAGCGGGTGCGAAAGCTTAATTTCCCGCCGAGGTACAAGATAAAAGATGGACCTTGCATACTGCGGATAACGAAAGCTTGCAAGGTTTTTTTATGGAGTACCGGCCATACTCTGTCGGCTCGAATCGGAACCGACAAGAAAGGAGAACACATAATGTCAGTAGAAGCTCAAAAAGCAAAACAACTCGTTATCGACGAGATCAAAGAAAAATTAGACGGCGCTCAGTCGGCAGTGGTTATCGATTACATGGGAATCACCGTTGCTCAGGCGGACGCTATGAGAAAGAAACTTCGTGAGGCTAACGTAGACTACACGGTATATAAAAACACCCTTGTTAAGAGAGCCATCGCAGGAACCGAGTTCGAAGGTCTTGCAGAAGTTCTCGAAGGACCGAGCGCCCTTGCAATCAGCAAGGACGACGCAACGGCTCCGGCAAGAATCTTAAACGAAGTCATGAAAGACTTCAAGAAGATGGAATTCAAAGCAGGCGTTGTAGAAGGCAACTTCTTCGACAAAGACGGCATTCAGGCTGTGGCAGACATTCCGTCCAGAGATGTTCTTATCGCTAAGTTCATGGGCAGCATTCAGTCGCCGATCAGCAAGGCAGTCAGAACATTCCAGGCTATCGCAGACGCGAAGGCAGAATAGTTTATTCAAAAAGCATATTAAAAAAATCTCGTAAAGAGAAAATTTGTAAAGGAGAAATAAAATGAACAAGGAACAAATTATCGAAGCTATAAAGGCGATGACAGTTTTAGAATTAAACGAATTAGTTAAAGCTTGCGAAGAAGAATTCGGCGTATCCGCAGCAGCTCCGGTTGCAGTTGTAGGCGCAGCAGGCGGCGCAGCAGCAGTTGAAGAACAGACAGAGTTCACCGTAGTACTGGAAGCAGCAGGCGCAGAAAAGATCAAGGTTATCAAGGCTGTAAGAGAAATCACCGGTCTTGGTCTTAAGGAAGCGAAGGAAGCCGTTGACGGTGCTCCTACAAACCTCAAGGAAGGCATCGAAAAGGCAGAAGCAGAAGCAATCAAGGCTCAGCTCGAAGAAGTTGGTGCTACCGTAACTCTTAAATAATTACAGAAATTGCACAGCGATTCAAAAGGCGGCGGACGCGTATCTGCCGCTTTTTCTTATGGAAAAAATCCTGCGAAAAAACACTGCCGGGAAAACGCGGAAAAAATATTCCTGAAAAATCCAAATTTATACTTGATTATTTGACACGAATATTATATAATATTAGACTGCCACACAAAGTAATTTGTTTTAAGAATATAAGGAGTGATGAAGATGCCAAAACCTATACAAGTAGGTAGAAAAGAACGTATGACATTTGCGAAAATCAATGAAGTTTGCGAAATGCCGAATCTGATTGAGATTCAGACAAAATCGTATGACTGGTTTATCCGCGAAGGTCTCAGAGAAGTTTTTGAAGATATTTCTCCGATCAAAGACTATGCGGACAATCTGGTTTTAGAGTTCATTGATAACTCACTCACCGACGCCCCGAAATACGAGCAGGAAGAGTGCAAGGAGAGAGATGTAACGTATGCAGCTCCGCTTAAAGTCAGAGTAAGACTGATAAATAAAGAAACCGGAGAAGTGAAAGAACAGGAAGTTTTCATGGGCGATTTCCCGTTGATGACCGAAAAGGGAACTTTCATTTACAACGGCGCAGAAAGAGTTGTCGTAACTCAGCTGGTGCGTTCTCCGGGACCTTACTACGATGTAACCATTGATAAATCAAACAACAAGCTGTTTTCCACCACCATTATCCCAAACCGTGGGGCTTGGCTGGAATACGAAACGGACTCCAACGAAATTATTTCCGTCAGAGTTGACCGTACGAGAAAGCAGCCTGTAACCACCCTTCTCAGAGCGCTGGGCTTCGGGTCAAATGAGGAGATCATCAGCATTTTCGGAGAGGATCCGAGGCTGCTGAAGACCCTTGAAAAAGACACCGCAAGCAATTACGAAGAAGGTCTTAAGGAAATTTACAAGAAATTAAGACCGGCAGAACCGCCTACGGTGGAGAGCGCAAAGGCGCTGTTTAACTCTTTGTTCTTTGACGCAAAGAGATACGACCTCGCCAAGGTGGGAAGATACAAATACAACAAAAAGCTTGGTTTATCAAACAGAATTGCAGGCGTAGTGGCAGCCGAAGATGTAATTCACCCTGAAACGGGAGAAATCCTCGCCGAAAAAGGACAAAAAATCAATAGAGATTTGGCTTTCCAGATTGAAAACGCAGGGGTAGAGTATATTTACGCCTACGCCCTCGACAAGGAAAAGGAAGACCAGATCACAAAAATTATCGGGAACAACTTTGTAGATCTTAATTGCTACGTTGATTTTGACACGACGGAGCTTAAGGTGGCTGACAAGGTATTTTATCCTGTTCTCAAAGAGATTTTGGCGACCGCTTCATCGGAGGAAGAATTAAAGGAAATGCTTGTGGACAGAAAGAACGACCTTTCACCAAAGCATATTATCGTAGAGGATATCATCGCTTCGATCAGCTATATCCTCAACTTAAACTATGGCATCGGAACAATTGACGATATAGACCATTTGGGCAACCGCCGTCTGAGAACCGTGGGAGAGCTTTTGCAGAACCAGTTCAGAATCGGACTTGCCAGAATGGAAAGAGTCGTAAAGGAAAGAATGACCACCCAGGACATCGACGTTACGACTCCGCAGGCTTTAATGAATATAAGACCGGTAACCGCGGCAATCAAGGAGTTCTTCGGAAGCTCCCAGCTGTCGCAGTTCATGGACCAGAACAATCCTCTGGCGGAACTTACCCACAAGAGAAGACTTTCCGCGTTGGGACCGGGAGGACTTTCCAGAGAAAGAGCCGGATTCGAGGTTCGAGACGTACACCATTCCCACTACGGCAGAATGTGTCCCATCGAAACTCCTGAAGGTCCGAACATCGGGCTGATCGGCTCCCTTACAACTTACGGCGTAATCAACCAGTACGGGTTCATCGAAACTCCGTACAGAGTTGTGGACAAAGAAACACACAGAGTAACGGACGAGATTCACTATCTTACTGCCGACGAGGAAGAAATGATGATCGTGGCTCAGGCAAACGAGCCGCTTACAGAGGACGGACACTTTGCAAACGCAAAGGTTGCCTCCAGAGGCGAGCATGGCGAAATCGCCCTTATGCCAAGAGATCAGGTCGACTACATGGACGTTTCCCCGAAGCAGGTAGTTTCCGTTGCCACGGCAATGATTCCTTTCCTCGAAAACGACGACGCGAACCGTGCCCTGATGGGTTCCAACATGCAGCGTCAGGCAGTTCCCCTGCTTGTGACGGAGGCGCCTATCGTCGGAACGGGTATGGAATACAAGGCGGCAAGAGACTCAGGGGTTGTGATATTGGCGAAAGCATCAGGCACCGTTGAGTTTGTTGACGCGGATATGATTATCATCAGAAGAGACGACAGCAACGAAAAGGACGTTTACAAACTGCTTAAATTCAAGCGTTCCAACCAGGGAACCTGTATCAATCAGAGACCGATCGTTTCAACCGGAGAACACATCGAGGAGGGAGAAGTCATCGCAGACGGTCCTTCCACAGATTTAGGTGAAATCGCGCTGGGCAAGAACCTGCTCATCGGCTTCATGACTTGGGAAGGCTACAACTACGAGGACGCCATCATCTTGAATGAAAGGCTCCTTATGGACGATGTTCTGACCTCCCTTCACATCGAAGAATACGAGTCAGAGGCAAGAGACACCAAGCTGGGACCGGAGGAAATCACCAGAGATATCCCGAACGTAGGCGACGACGCCCTGAAAGATTTGGACGAAGAGGGTATCATCAGAATCGGAGCAGAGGTAAATTCCACAGATATTTTGGTGGGTAAGGTTACCCCTAAGGGAGAAACCGAGCTTACCGCAGAGGAAAGACTTCTTCGGGCGATTTTCGGCGAAAAAGCCAGAGAAGTAAGGGATACTTCCCTGAGAGTTCCCCACGGAGAAACCGGTATTGTGGTTGACGTTAAGGTTTTCTGCAGGGAAAACGGAGACGAACTTCCGCCGGGCGTAAACAAGCTCGTAAGATGCTATATTGCAACCAAGAGAAAGATAAACGTAGGCGACAAGATGGCAGGACGCCACGGAAACAAGGGTGTAATTTCAAGGATTTTGCCGGAAGAGGATATGCCGTTCCTGGAAAACGGTCAGCCGCTTCAGGTAATGCTTAACCCGCTGGGCGTACCGTCCCGTATGAACGTCGGACAGGTACTGGAGGTTCACCTGGGGCTTGCCGCAAAGAAGAAAGGCTGGTACATTTCGACCCCGGTATTCGACGGCGCGACGGAAAAAGACATCATCGGACTTCTGGACGAATGCGGTTATCCGAAGACAGGAAAACTCAAACTCAGAGACGGCAGAACCGGCGAATATTTTGACAATCCGGTAACCGTCGGCTATATGTATATGCTCAAACTCCACCATTTGGTTGACGATAAGATTCACGCAAGAAGTACCGGACCTTACTCGCTGGTAACGCAGCAGCCGCTGGGCGGAAAAGCACAGTTCGGCGGACAGCGTTTCGGAGAAATGGAAGTATGGGCGCTGGAAGCCTACGGCGCAGCTTACACCTTACAGGAAATTTTAACGGTAAAATCCGACGATATCGTAGGACGTGTGAAGACTTACGAAGCCATCGTCAAGGGCGAAAACATTCCGAAGCCGGGAATCCCTGAATCCTTCAAGGTATTGATTAAGGAAATGCAGGCTTTGGGACTTGACATCAAGGTATTGTCCGAAAATGATGAAGAAATCGAAATCAAGGAATCTTCCGAATATGATGATGACCCACGGAATCTCGAATCCATCATGGACTTCGAGACGGAACTGGAAAGCGAAGACGAGATGATGAACAGCGGATTCAGCGAAGAAAACGCAGAAGAGGACGATTTTGACGCCGATTTCGGCGAACCGGACGAATTTGCGGAGGACGATTTCAGAGAAGAGTAATTGAGTGACAGGAAAGGGGGAGGAACTTCCTTGAACAATAACGTAAATAACGATTATGAATTAAACAATTTCGAGTCGATACAGATCAATTTGGCATCTCCGGAAAAAATTCTTGAATGGTCTCACGGCGAGGTTACGAAGCCGGAAACCATCAACTACAGAACTTTGAAACCCGAAAAGGACGGTCTTTTCTGCGAAAAGATCTTCGGACCGATGAAGGACTGGGAATGTCATTGCGGTAAGTATAAGAGAATCAGATATAAGGGTATCATCTGCGACCGCTGCGGAGTAGAGGTTACCAAAGCAAAAGTAAGAAGAGAGAGAATGGGTCACATCAAGCTTGCGGCGCCGGTTTCTCATATTTGGTATTTCAAGGGAATCCCGTCGAGAATGGGACTTTGCCTCGATGTTACGCCGAGAAATTTGGAAAAAGTGCTTTACTTTGCGGCATACATCGTAACGGATCCGGGAGACACCGGACTGGGCTACAAGGAAATATTGACGGAGCAGCAGTACAAGGAAGCGAAGGAACAGTACGGCAACTCCTTTACGGCAGGAATGGGTGCAGAAGCGGTGAAGAAGCTTTTGGAGGACATTGACCTGGAGAAGCTTTCTGCGGAACTTAGGGAGCAGCTTAAGGACGCCTCGGGACAGAAGAAGATCCGAATCGTAAGGAGACTGGAAGTCATCGAAGCCCTGAGAATTTCCGGAAACAGACCGGAATGGATGATTCTTGACGTAATTCCTGTAATTCCGCCGGATATCAGACCTATGGTGCAGCTGGACGGCGGCAGATTTGCAACCTCCGACTTAAACGATTTGTACAGACGGGTTATCAACAGAAACAACAGACTCAACAGACTTCTTGAGCTGGGAGCTCCTGACATCATCGTCAGAAACGAAAAGAGAATGCTTCAGGAAGCCGTTGACTCCCTCATCGATAACGGCAGACGGGGCAGAGCGGTAACGGGACCGGGTTCCAGACCGCTGAAATCTCTGTCGGATATGCTCAAGGGAAAACAGGGAAGATTCAGACAGAACCTGCTTGGAAAGCGTGTCGACTATTCCGGGCGTTCCGTAATCGTCGTAGGACCGGAACTCAAGTTCTACCAGTGCGGACTTCCGAAGAAGATGGCGCTGGAGCTGTTCAAGCCTTTCATCATGAAGGAGCTGGTTGAGCAGGGTTACGCCCATAACATCAAGAGCGCAAAGAGAATGGTAGAAAAGGTAAGACCGGAAGTTTGGGACGTACTGGAAGGCGTTATCAAAGAGCATCCGGTAATGCTTAACCGTGCGCCGACCCTGCACAGACTGGGTATTCAGGCATTCGAACCGGTTCTCGTAGAGGGCAAGGCGATCAAGCTGCATCCGCTGGCTTGTACCGCATTCAACGCCGACTTCGACGGGGACCAGATGGCGGTTCACGTACCTCTTTCGGTAGAGGCACAGGCAGAGGCAAGATTCCTCATGCTCTCTGTTAACAACATTTTGGCACCAAAGGACGGCTCCCCGATCACCACGCCTACACAGGATATGATTCTGGGAAGCTATTACCTCACGCACCCGGGGGTTGAGGACAGAAGCACCTACGCCGAAAAGGGCGACGGAAAGGTATTTACTGACCTTGACGAAATGCTCATGGCGTACCAAAACGGCGTAGTGGGAATCCATGCGAAGGTCAAAGTAAGAATGTTCCTAGACGGTGACAAGACGGGCAAACTCGTGGAATCCACCGTGGGCAGATTCATCTTTAACCAGGGGATCCCGCAGGATTTGGGATTCGTGGACAGAGACGAAGACCCGTATTCGCTGGAGGTGGACTTCCTTTGCGACAAGAAAAAGCTAGGACTGATCATCGACAAATGCTATAGAAAGCACGGAAACACCGGCACGGTTATCATGCTTGACTATATCAAGTCCATGGGCTATAAATATTCCACAAAGGCCGCGGTTACCATCAGCGTAAGCGACATGGAAATCCCGGCGGAAAAAGAAACCATCATCGCAGCTGCGGAAGCTGAGGTTGATAAATACGAAAAGGCTTTCCGAATGGGTCTTATGTCGGCGCAGGAAAGATACGAAGCCATCATCAAGATTTGGTCGAAGGCAACCGACGACGTTGCGGACGCACTGATGAACTCGCTGGGAACTTTGAACAACCTGTTCATCATGGCAAACTCCGGAGCCCGTGGTTCCAAGAACCAGATCAAACAGGTCGGCGGTATGCGTGGACTGATGGCGAACGCAACCGGTAAAACCGTAGAAATTCCGATCAAGTCCAACTTCCGTGAAGGACTTTCGATTTTGGAATACTTCATTTCCTCCAACGGCGCTCGTAAGGGACTTGCCGACACCGCCCTTCGTACAGCCGACTCCGGATACCTGACGAGAAGACTGGTCGACGTATCCCATAACGTAATCGTAAGAGAATACGACTGCGGAACCGACGAGGGCGTTGAAGTAAGAGCCTTCACCGACGGCAAGGAAGTCATCGAGCCGCTGAAGCAGAGAATCGTGGGAAGAACCGCGTTTATTGATATTGTTGATCCCGAGACCGGAGAGGTAATCGTTGAGCAAAACGACGAAATCATGGAAGACGCGGCGGAAAGAATCGAAGCCTGCGGCATCGAAAGCGTTGCAATCCGCGCCGTCATGACCTGTCACGCAAGAACCGGCGTATGCGCGAAGTGCTACGGCAGAAACCTTGCAACCGGCGAAGAAGTAAACATCGGCGAAGCGGTTGGTATCACGGCGGCACAGTCCATCGGCGAACCGGGTACGCAGCTTACCATGAGAACCTTCCACACCGGCGGCGTAGCCGGCGGCGACATCACCCAGGGTCTTCCGAGAGTCGAAGAACTTTTCGAAGCCAGAAAGCCAAAGGGACTTGCGGAGATCTGCGAGGCTGACGGTGAGGTTATTTCCATCGAAGCAAGAAAAGACAACAAGACCGAAGTAAGGGTAAGAGGCGAAGAAGAAGACCATGTATATGTAATCCCTTACGGTGCAAGACTAAATGTAAAAGAGGGCGACAAGGTATTTGCGGGAGGCCAGATCACCCGGGGACCTTTGAACCCGCACGATATCCTCAGACTGAACGGCGTCGAGGGCGTATACCAGTATCTTCTGAAAGAAGTACAGAGAGTATATAAGCAGCAAGGTGTAGATATCAACGACAAGCACGTGGAAGTTATCGTAAGCCAGATGCTTTCCAAGTACAAGATCGAAGATGCGGGAGACACAGACCTTCTTCCGGGCGCTTTATACGGCAAGTTCGAGGTGGAGGAAGCCAACGAAAAAGCGGTGGCAGAAGGCGGAGAGCCTTGCGTAGCAAAGAGAACCCTTCTGGGTATCACCAAGGCTTCCCTTGCAACAAGCTCCTTCCTGTCGGCAGCGTCCTTCCAGGAAACCACCAAGGTTCTCACCGACGCAGCCATCAAGGGCAAGAACGACAGACTCGTAGGGCTGAAAGAAAACGTAATCATCGGTAAGCTCATTCCTGCCGGAACAGGCATGAAGCGATACAAGAATATCGAACTTGACTACGGTGTTAACGCCGAGATCATGGAAAACTTCGAAAGACAGCAGAGAGAAGCAGAAGAAGCCGCAAGAGAGGCGGAAGAAGCTGCTGCCGCTGCGGCTATCGACATGAGCGAAGACATCGATGAAATTTTCGAAGAGCCGATTATCGAAAACCCGACCATGACAGACGGAGCCGACTTCGTCGAAATGGACTAAAAGATATTGACACAGGGAATTGACTTGTGATAAACTATATGTTGGCTTTGAGCGTGTTTTGACCTAGAATCATGGTATTTTAGGTCATTTCCGCTTGAAAATAAAGCGATTTTGCAAAGAAAGGAGAAAAAGAATGCCTACTATCAACCAATTAGTACGCGAAGGCAGAACAAGTTCTGTTAAGAAGTCCACGGCTCCTGCTCTGGGTAAGGGAATGAACTCCCTCAAGAGAGTTGCTACCGACACTCATTCACCGCAGAAGAGAGGCGTATGCACTTCTGTAAAGACAGTAACACCGAAGAAGCCTAACTCGGCTCTGAGAAAAGTTGCCAGAGTTCGTCTCACGAACGGTATCGAAGTAACCGCTTACATTCCGGGTATCGGACACAACCTCCAGGAGCACAGCGTTGTTCTTATCAGAGGCGGAAGAGTAAAAGACCTGCCCGGCGTAAGATACCACATCGTTAGAGGAACCCTTGATACAGCCGGAGTAAACAACAGACTTCAGGCACGTTCCAAGTACGGCGCAAAGAGACCTAAAAAGAAATAGTAAATAACAAAAACGGTAGAGCATTCTTATTATTCTATATAGATGAGAGAAGCGCTCGCGGTCATCAAAAGATGAATCGAGTACCCCGTTAGCAAGACCGGACGGCTTTGAATTGCAGCCGCACCGGAGTAATCTGCGTCCCGAAAACAAGGTCATTTACGGAGATGCAGGTGAAGAAATGTGCAATTTTATAAAAAATATTGTGCAGATTATTTCGCACTAGATAAGACAGAAGCGAAGTAATCCGGCGAGGAGGGAAGAGAAGTGCCAAGAAAAGGTAACGTACCAAAGAGAGAAGTACTTCCGGATCCCGTTTACGGAAGCGTGGTTGTTGCAAAACTGATCAACAGCATCATGCTTGACGGTAAAAAGGGAACCGCTCAGTCGATCGTCTACACCGCCTTTGACAAAATCAAAGAGCAGACAGGCGAAGAACCTTTGGAAGTATTTGAAAAGGCTATGAACAATATCATGCCTGTATTAGAAGTAAAAGCAAAGAGAATCGGTGGTGCAAACTACCAGGTTCCGGTGGAAGTAAGACCGGAAAGAAGACAGACCCTCGGACTCAGATGGCTCACAAAGTATACAAGAGCAAGAGGCGAGAGAACCATGTCGGAAAGACTTGCAAAAGAGCTTATGGATGCGGCGAACAACACAGGCGCATCGGTTAAGAAGAAAGAAGATACCCACAAGATGGCAGAAGCAAACAAGGCTTTCGCTCACTTCAGATGGTAATCAGGGTGCAGGTTTTGAAGAAATTATTTTTTAGAAAAGTAGAAGGGAGGATATAAGTATGCCAAGAAGTTTTCCATTGGAAAAGACTAGAAACATCGGTATAATGGCGCATATTGACGCAGGAAAAACCACGACTACGGAAAGAATTTTGTTCTATACGGGAAAAACCCATAAGCTGGGCGAAACGCACGAAGGCGCTGCCACTATGGACTGGATGGAACAGGAACAGGAACGTGGTATCACTATAACCTCTGCTGCTACTACAGCACAATGGAAGAATCACAGAATAAATATAATCGATACCCCGGGACACGTGGACTTTACCGTAGAGGTTGAAAGATCCTTGAGAGTCCTGGACGGCGCAGTAACTGTACTTTGCGCCAAGGGTGGTGTTGAACCTCAGTCTGAAACCGTTTGGAGACAGGCGGAGAAATACGGCGTTCCGAGAATGATTTTCGTCAACAAGATGGACATCATGGGCGCAGATTTCTACAGAGTTGTCCAGATGGTAAAGGACAGACTGAAGGCGAATGCCGTACCGGTTCAATTGCCGATTGGTGCTGAAGATAGTTTCGTTGGAATTATCGATTTAGTAGAAATGAAAGCAGAGATTTATAAGGACGAATTAGGTAAGGAGTTTGAAATTACGGATATCCCTGCCGAAATGTCCCAGCTCGCAGCTGAATGGAGAGAGAAACTCGTAGAATCCGTTGCGGAAACCGACGAGGAACTCATGATGAAATTCTTAGACGGCGAGGAACTCACAGTAAAGGAAATCAAAGAAGTAATCAGAAAAGAGACCATCGCGGGCAGAATGGTTCCGATGTTCTGCGGATCTGCTTACAGAAACAAGGGCGTTCAGATGATGCTGGACGGAGTTGTGGACTATATGCCGTCTCCGCTGGACATTCCGCCTATCAAGGGGATTGACCCTGAAACCGAAGAGGAAGTGGAAAGAGTTGCAGACGACAAAGGTCCGTTCGCGGCTCTGGCATTCAAAATTATGGCTGACCCATTCGTTGGTAAGCTTGCCTTCTTCAGAGTATATTCCGGATCCCTCACAACGGGCTCTTATGTATATAACTCCACAAAGGGAAAGAAAGAAAGAATCGGCCGTATCCTGCAAATGCACGCAAACCACCGTCAGGAAATCGAAGAAGTATATTCCGGCGATATCGCCGCGGCGGTAGGTCTTAAAGTGACCACCACAGGCGACACCCTTTGCGATGAAAAGCACGAAGTCATTTTGGAATCCATGAACTTCCCGGATCCGGTAATCGAAATTGCCATCGAGCCTAAGACCAAGGCAGGTCAGGAAAAGATGGGTATCGCTCTTGCAAAACTTGCGGAAGAAGACCCAACCTTCAAGACCTATACCAATGCTGACACCGGTCAGACCATCATTGCAGGCATGGGCGAACTTCACCTTGAAATCATCGTGGACAGACTTCTCAGAGAATTCAAGGTTGAGGCAAACGTAGGTAAGCCACAGGTTTCCTACAAAGAAACCCTTACCGCAAACGCAGACGTGGATCACAAGTATGCGAAGCAGTCCGGCGGTCGCGGTCAGTACGGCCATGTTAAGATCAGAGTATATCCGAGGGAAGCAGGCTCCGGCTTTGAATTCAAGAATTCCATCGTGGGCGGCGCAATTCCTAAGGAATACATTCCGAAGATCGAAGAAGGTATCGTAGAGGCGATGGAAAACGGTCCGATCGCAGGCTATCAGGTTGTGGACGTTGGCGTAGAGCTTTACGACGGTTCCTACCACGAAGTCGACTCCTCGGAAATGGCATTCAAGATTGCCGCTTCCATGGCGTTCAGAGAAGCAGCGAAAAAAGCGAAACCGGTACTCCTTGAACCGATCATGAAGGTTGAAGTTACGGTTCCGGAGAACTACATGGGCGACGTAATCGGCGACATTTCTTCCAGAAGAGGAAGAATCGAGGGTTCCGACATCAACATGGGCGCTGCCGCAATCAGAGGATTTGTTCCCCTTTCCGAGATGTTCGGTTATGCAACAGACCTCAGATCCAAGACTCAGGGCAGAGGCGTTTATGTTATGCAGATGGACCACTTCGAGAAATTGCCTGACAGCTTAATCGAAAAAATCAACAAATAAAAATAACCATTAAATATTTAATTAACCTTAATTTAGGAGGAAAATTCAAATGGCAAAACAGAAATTTGAAAGAACAAAACCGCATATCAATATCGGTACAATCGGTCACGTAGACCACGGTAAGACAACTCTTACAGCAGCTATTACAAAGGTTCTTCACCAGAGATACGGTCTTGGCGAAAACGTAGAATTCGACCAGATCGACAAGGCTCCGGAAGAAAGAGAAAGAGGTATCACCATTTCTACCGCTCACGTAGAATACGAAACACCGAACAGACACTACGCCCACGTAGACTGCCCGGGTCACGCTGACTATGTAAAGAACATGATTACAGGTGCAGCACAGATGGACGGTGCAATCCTGGTAGTAGCAGCAACCGACGGACCGATGCCACAGACAAGAGAACACATTCTTCTTTCCAGACAGGTAGGCGTACCTTACATCATCGTATTCC
>CAVHEY010000010.1:0-20474 GCA_963635155.1 Bacteroides stercoris | reverse complement strand
GTTAACATCTTTGCCTTGTGGCGGCGGCGCATTGATGACTTGATAGTCATTTTGAAAGATTTCAATTATCGCCTGTGTAAAGGTTCTTCCCGCACTGTCATTATCAAGGTGTAGCTTGATTACTCGGATATTTGGTTTTTCATGCAGCATATGGCTAAGCGATGGCGGCGAGCCTTCCTCAACAGAAAAGCTGCAGCCGCCAATGGATACATAGTTCTCCGCTTTCCAGTCCGTGCCTCGCAGCTTTTGTAAGGTTGCATAAGATAGTAAATCTATCGCACTTTCAAAGACATGGACAGTTTCCGAGCGGCTTTCCGAAAAAGAAAACGCATAGGCTTTTTGGCTTCCTGCCGCCTCACCCGCAAAGCGTCTTTGCCCGGTGCTTCGGAGCGCTGCGTATGCAGGTTCTCCCTTTTCATTCAGACCGACAAATACTGCATTGTGGTAGGGGTAAGATTCATAAACAAGCCCCTTTGAAACAAAGTAGTCTATGATGCTTCTGTCAATCCCGCGACGAATTAGATAATCTGTCACGCGCCTATTGCTACTTGCTTTTTCCGGCAGTGAAAAGGCAGGTTTTTCGTTCGCACCTTGCGGCTCTTTAGGCGCAGCCATTGCAATCGGAATCCTTTCAAGTTCTAAAATATGCATTACCGCTTTGCGAAACTCCCAGCCTTCCACTGCGACCAGATAATCCAGTGCACTTCTGCCGCCGATACTGCGTGACCACCAGTACCACTTGCCATGATCGATTTTTAGGCTATCATGCGTACGCATACGATAACGATTCTGTCCGATAGGGACAATTTCCCAAGGCTGCTGCATTTGCAGATAGGCTAATAAGTCAAGCTGCCTTGCCCTTTGAATCATTTCATCTGCAAGCTTCGCCATTTTTTCTTTCCGTCCTTTCCTTTCTCTGATGTTTTAATTCCCTTTCTGCCGTTTTCCGAAGCGAATTTGCCAGAGTCTCCATATAATCTGTTTCTTCCTTTAACCAGTACTGGTAGCAAGTTTCCAGTGGCTTCGGTAGCTTTAGAAGCGCCTTTGCCTGTTTTTCGTCAAGGGCACCTTCCTTAGCAACATACAGAATATCCTGCTTTGACACGTCTTCAAAGGCATACACAATCGCAGCTTTTCCACTCATTTGCTCAACTTTATCGCGAAACCCCATATATTCTTTCTGCATTTTTGCAAGAAGCCTTTCCGTCATTTTACCGTTCATACTCGCGTTCCTTTCTCTTTGGCTTTTCTGTTTCAAAGTCCTCACGCATCATCTGAATTTCCTTCGTTTTGCTGTCATAGCAATATACATTATCCGATAAAAAATCTGCCGGCGTAACGACTTTCTGATTTACGCTTTTCACAACCAGCTTGACATCGGAAAGCGTAAGTCCCTCTCTCTTTGGTATGAGCATTAAATCATCTACCGATGCCGGAACGATATAAAAAGGGGCTTTCATTCGCTGCGCGATTTGCTCCATAACTTTGGGGTAAAACATCGTCGCGGCACCGGAGTGAAGCTCCCTATTGGTCAAGCTATACAAAAATCCCGTAAGGTTTCCCGTTTCCTCTAAGTAATTTCTCGCCTTTCCGAAGTCAAAAGGAACAGTTTCTACATTCAGTAAAAGCGGCGGCAGCTTTTCCTGCATATTATCCATTGCTGTTTTCTCAAGTTCCTCTAAATTCACTTCCCACTGACGATACATCGGTTTTGTAACCTTTATGCGTGTGCGTTCATCGATGCGAATGTAAAAGGCTTTTGCCAAATCTTCAAAGGGTAGATATGCGGCATCCTGCAAAAAATCGAAATTTTCTTTTCGATTGACTAAGACAAAAATTAGCTTATCCTTCACGGTTTCATAATTGCAAATGTCCACCGCCTGCATTTGGGCAGCGATGTGTTTTCCATCTTTTTCGCGTACCTGATACTCCTCTGCCATCGCTTTTAACACATTTCCTGCAAAAGCTCCTTTCGTTACAGCCTCGTAACAAGGGGCGATGGGAAGAAGTAAAACAGGCTCCGCCTTGCGCCCGATCCCCACCTTTCTTACCGCAGGTCCGTTAAGCTGACGCACCTCTTGAATCACGACCTCGCCGCCTCGATAGTCTTCCGGGAAATAGGAAATCCACTCTTTCGTCAGCATTTCTTCAAATTGTGATAAGGTAATCATACTTTGTCTCCTCCTTTTCGTCTTGTTTCTCTTTTTGCTTTAGCAAATTGTCATAAACGGCTATCTTTTTTTCTGCCTTTTCCCTTTTCGGTGCTGCTGTTTTTTCTATAATCAGATTCATGCTAACCTCCCTCGTATTTTATCTGTTTTATCTGTTATCTTTCATCGTTTCTTTTGTCCTGACTTTTTCTTCTGTTTCGATAGTTTCTTCTGTAATTTCCGGCAATTCCGGCTCATCAAGACTCAGCAGGCTGTCAAGTTCCTGTAGTCTTTTGCTTTTCTTTGAAAGTTCGTCTTCTCTTGGGAAAGTCTTTTTTAACTCCTCCTTTGCATTTTCTATTTGTGCTCTGACCCCTTGCAGGTTTCTTTCTGCTTCCGCAAGTTTTTCCGGAATCTTTTCGATCGCATTTTCAATACGCGTAAGGTTTCCCATGCCGTCCTCACCAAGAAACACCGCGTAATTCATCTGTCCTCGCAGCTCTAAAAGGTACTTCCTTTCTGTCGCGTCAAAAGAAAGGAAAATCTTAAACCCTTTGTAGCTTCCAATCTCCGCAGCCTTTGCGGATTTCATCCTTTGACATAAAATCAGAAGTGCCGTTCCTGCCTGTTTTTTCTCGGTATAGGTAACGCCGTCAAGGGTCATTTCCGTAAATTTTTCTTCGGAAGGCGGAAGCTTTCTAAGGTCTTCAATATCTTTCTCATATCCGCGAATCTGCTCCTGCAACTTTTTTTCATTTTGCGGATAGGTTCTAAGCAGCTTATCCTCAAGGTCGTACCTCTCGCTTAGGAAGTTTTGCTTTAGGACTTTCAGCCTGCTTACCTGAATATCAAGATCCATCTTTTCCTTTATGTACGGATTCCCTGATGCCAGCATTTTAATCTCCGCATAGGACAGCGCCGCTTCGTCCACATCGTCTGCGGAGCGAACGGGAGTCTTTGATGTGTAAATTTGACTGATAAATCGCTGCTTTGACTCCACCAGCTGATACAGGTATGCGTCAAATGTTCCCTCCGTTACATAACGAAAGATTTTCACCTTTTCGTTGGTATTTCCCTGCCGGATAATTCTTCCGCTTCGCTGCTCAAGGTCAGACGGTCGCCATGGGCAGTCAAGGTCATGCAGGGCAACCAGCCGCTGCTGCACATTGGTTCCTGCCCCCATCTTCTGGGTAGAGCCGATGAGAACGCGAACCTTTCCCTCCCGCACCCGTGAGAAAAGCTCTGCTTTTTTTGCTTCACTGTCTGCTTCATGGATAAAGCGAATTTCTTCCTGCGGTACGCCTCTTTTTATCAGCTTTTCTTTGATATCGTGATAGACATCGTAGCCGTCATTTCGCGGTGTGGACAGGTCACAAAAGATAAGCTGCGTCAGCTTTCTGTCTTTTTCTTTTTCCCAAATTTCATATACATTTTCTACGCAGGCGTTCACCTTGCTCCCCTCAAAGTCGGGAAGCATAGGATTTAGAAGCCTCTGCTCCAGTGCAAGTTTTCTTCCGTCGTTGGTGACTTTAAGCATATTATCAATATCTGCGCTAACCTCTCTTTTTCGGATTTTATCTGCCCGGCAGGAAAGCCCCTCAACCATTTCTTTTTGAAACTCCGACGGCTTGACGGAAACATTGATAAATTCTGCTTGCGGCACCGGAAGATTCAGCATATCCGCCGTTTGAATATCTGCGATTTCCTTAAACATTGCCATCAGCTCCGGCAAGTTATAGAATTTGGCAAATCGCGTTTTCGCCCGATATCCGGTGCCTTCGGGTGAAAGCTCAATGGCAGTTACCGTTTCGCCGAATGTCGAAGCCCATGCGTCGAAAGCCTCAAGTCCCATTTCTTTTAGGCGGTCATATTCTAGGTATCGCTGCATGGTATATAGCTCCGTCATGCTATTGCTTACAGGTGTTCCCGTTGCAAAGATAACGCCCCGCCCTTTTGTAATTTCATCAAGGTAGCGGCATTTTAGATATAGGTCGGTGGATTTTAGGGCTTCCGTCTGGGCAATCCCGCCGACATTTCGCATTTTCGTGTAAAGAAACAGGTTCTTGTAATAATGCGCCTCGTCGATAAAAAGTCTGTCAACGCCGAGTTCCTCAAAGGTAACCACATCGTCTTTTTTACTTTGGTCACTTAGTTTCTTTAGCTTTGCTTCCAGTCCTTTCTTCATTTTTTCAAGGGCTTTTACAGACAGCTTCTCTCCGCCCTGCATTTTCAGCTCCTGTATGCCGCAAGAAATATCTTCAATTTCCTGCGTAAGCAGTGCTTCCTGCCTTTCCACAGAGATCGGAATCTTTTCAAATTGGGAATGTCCGATAATCACGGCATCATACTCTCCGGTTGCAATGCGGCTGCAAAAGCGTTTGCGATTTTTTCGTTCAAAGTCCTTTCTTGTTGCGACCAGTAGATTCGCTGCCGGATAAAGCTGTAAAAACTCGCTTGCCCATTGTTCTATCAGATGATTCGGCACGACAAACATCGGCTTTTGGCAAAGTCCAAGTCTTCTGCTTTCCATAGCGGCTGCCGTCATTTCAAAGGTTTTTCCTGCCCCCACGCAGTGGGCAAGCAAGGTGTTTCCGCCATACAGTACCCTTGCTACCGCATTCTTTTGGTGGGGCATCAGGCGAATTTCCGGATTCATGCCGTGAAAGCGTAGGTGGCTTCCGTCATACTCGCGCGGTCGAATCGCATTAAATCTTTCGTTATACAGCTTGCACAGTCTGCGCCTTCTTTCTGAATCTTTCCAAATCCAATCCGAAAATGCCTGCTTTATTTGCATCTGCTTTTCCTGAGCGATTGCCGTTTCCTTTGGATTCAGCACAGCCTGTCTTCCACCCTTTCCGTCGTCAAAATAGTCAAATACCCGAACATCCTTTAAGTTCAGCGTCTGCTCGATGATTTTATAAGCATTTACTCGCTGCGTTCCGTAAGTGCGGCTGGCTTTTATATTTCCTTGGTCAAAATTCTTGTTTTCCACGCTCCACTCTCCGGTAAACTTAGAGTAGCGAGCCTTGATCCGGTCTCTCAGGTAATTTGGCGTTCCGAGAAGTTCCTGCATAAACTCGGTAATGTCCTTCTCCGGAATCCATGTAGTCCCCAGCTTTACAGAAATTTCACTTGCGGCAAGGTCTTTTGGCTGTACCTTTTCCAAAGCTGCTATATGCCCTGAAAATTCCTCCGGTTCATGCTCTGCCCTAAGGGTTACAAATTTCAGTTTTTCCCTCACATTTCCGGATAGATATTCGTCTGCGGTCAAATACTTTTCTTCACCCTTTTCTTCCTCCCATGCGGGATTTAAGAAAATGATATTTCTTAGTTCTTCCTTGATTTCTGCCTCTGTTTTTCCGCAAAGACTTTCCATAAAATCCATGTCGATATGCCCTCGTTCTCCGATGGATATTCCAAGGGCTTCTACCGCAGTATCCGTATGCGTAACAGCCTTTGGACTTTTTATGGTGCGCTTTGTGAAGATATCTGCCTTTTTCTTTAGGCTGCCGTCTTCGTTTAGAATTTCCAACGCAGAAAGCAGGATATAGGAGCTGTCGTCAGAAAATGCCATACGGTTTCCACGCGAAGAGAGAAGCCCATATTTGGCTGTGAAGCTGTCGTACCGCTGGTTTAATTTCTTTTGCAGCCTTTGAATTTCTTCCTCCCCATATTCTTCCTGCTGCGCGGTAATTAGGTTTCGCAGGGTGTCCCGAATTCCAATCATGCTGTGGATACGCTTTTCGGCTACGGCAGAAAGTTTAACTTCCCTCATCAGAGAATCTTCTCTGTAATAGATTTTTCCCTCTTTCACGCAGTAAGAGAAGTTTCTGATGCTTGGGTCTGCCGGAATCAATTCACTTTCTTCCGGGCTTTCTATCTCCGGAAGCGAAAGTTCTGTACGGATTTTTGCCGCTGCCTCCGAAAGCTGCGCGCTTAGCGGAGCGCTGTCAGCCGGAGTGCAGACGCTGCTTAGTCCAAATCTTCCGCTTTGCATTTCCATTTTCCCCAGCACCATGTCAGGATGCCGAATAAAATATTCATTGATAGCGATTCCGTCCGCGGTCTTTCCAAGATGAACCCAGTTTGGCATGATGTCTGTCATGCGCTCCCGCTTTTTCAGAAACAAAATATCTGCCGTCACTTTTGTGCCTGCGGTTTTCTGAAAAGCAGTATACGGAAGCCTGATTGCCCCTACAAGCTCGGCTCGCTGAGCAAGGTATTTTCTGACGGACGGATTTTCTTTGTCAAGTGTTCCCTTGCTGGTAACAAAGGCGATCATTCCGCCCGGGCGAATTTTGTCAAGAGTCTTGGCAAAGAAATAGTCATGTATGAGAAAGTGTTCCCTATCGTAGCGCCTATCTGCAAGGGAAAAGTCCCCAAACGGCACATTTCCAACGGCTGCGTCAAAGAAGCTATCCGGAAGGCTTGTCTTTTCATAGCCCTCGTTTGTAATCTGCGTTTTTTGATAGAGCTGTCTTGCCAGTTTTGCCGAAATGGGATCAATTTCTACGCCATAGGTCTTGCAGCCTGCCATCTCCTCCGGCAACATTCCAAAAAAATTCCCGATGCCGCATGATGGTTCCAGTACATTCCCTTCCCGCATTCCTGCCTGCATGAGAACCTGATAGATAGCGCGTATGACAATCGGCGGAGTATAGAAGGCTGTTAATGTGGAAGATCGTGCCGCCTTGTATTCTTCTTCACTTAGAAGCGCCTTCAGCTCCTCATGCTCCCTTTTCCACTCCGGCTTTGTTTCATCAAATGCTTCAGAAAGTCCGCCCCAGCCGCTATAGCCTGCGAGAATTTCCTGCTGCGCGGGGCTTGCAAGGGCTCCCTTATCTTCCAGCTTCTTTAGCAGGCGAAGCGCTGCGATATTTCGTCTGAACTTTTCCTTTGGCGTTCCCTCGCCAAAATGCTCATCTGTGATTCGGTACTGAGAAGGCTCTTTCTGCTTTCTTTTTTCTTCGGAAGGCTCTGCCTCCTCCTTCTGCGGATTTCCTAACGCTGACCCCGCTTCACTTTCTTTTCTTAACTCCCGATACGGTGTGTCTACAGCGTTTTTTGCCAGCAAATGCTCATTTCCCGGCGTTTGGCGCACGCGCTCCTCAAACACAGAGTAGGGTATTGTCTTGGAAAGCAGCGGGCAGCTTGGGTCGTAGAGCTCAACCATCTCACCCTCCAATGAAAGGATCTCATATTCTGCTGCGCCAAGAAAAACGCGGTCGCCAAGATGAAAGACATAGTTTTCTTCCTGACTTTCTCCTGCCGTTTCCTCTTGCCGCGCTCTTTGGCTTTCCTTTTCTTTTTCAGGCTCTACAAAAGCGTCCCTTCTTGCTTCCTGCAGGGCAAGCCATGACGGATACTGCTTCTTTTCCTTTGGACTTAGATACTGCCCTGTGGCAATCAGCTCTCCGATACGCTTTGCAGCCTCCGTCCACTTAAAAATCATCTTCGGACTGTTCTCCGAAAATCCATTCCTCAGCTTAATGCCCGCTCCCGAATGGTCTTCATCAATGCCAAGCCCGCTCTTAATTGGATAGCGGCCACCAATTCCGTATTCTTTTTTCAAAAACCTTGCATTCTCTTCGGTAGAAAGACTTTTTTCAAACTGCTCCTGAATCCGAAACTTCCCGTTTTCAAAGCCGCTTCCCTGTGTCAAGACTTCGTCGATGATTTCCTGCGTGAAAAAAGGCTTTTCCTCTGAAAGCTCCGAAAAAAAGCTTTCCTGCTCTTCGATAGACGGAAGTCTCTCAGCAGTATCGTAAAGTTTTCCAAGAAGTCTGAGGCTGTCAAAATGTTCGGAAATTACGCCCCAGTCATAGTAGCCTTCTGCCGTTCGGCTAAGATAGCTTCCCTCCCATAAATGAAGGACATTCTGATAGGTCTTATATCCGACGCGCCTATCGTTTTCAAGAAAAAGCTCCGTAAAGTCATTATTAAAGATTTCCCTTAGGTAAGAAATGCGCTCCTCGGTATCCCGGTGCAGCTCAAAGAATCTTCGGATGTCGCTTTTCTTTGCCTTCAGGTGCGGCGTGGTAAGCAGAATCGCCTGAATGTCTTTATCGCCATGAAAAAACGGAAGCTTTGAGACTTCCGTTTTTCGGTCATAGTATTTTACTTGTAGATCAGATCGGTCATAACGATTTCGGTCGCCCTCTGCTCGATACTTTTCATCTTCTGAACCCAAAGCATCATGTCTTTCTCTTTCAGCTTCTCGGTTACGCTCTCTGCTTTCATCATCTGCTGAATCAGCTGCTCGTTCATCTCGCGCGCCTGCTTGTCGATTTCCGAAAGGTGGGCTGTCAGTTTGCAGTCCGTCAGAAGCTGAAAGTAAAGCATCTTTTGTTTCTCCCTTAGAAATTGCTGCCGCGCTTTTCCGAATCGTCCTATCTGCATCTCTTTCTGCCGCGGCATCGTAATATCTGGAATTTGATAATCCCCCTGCTGCCTGTACTGAATTTCCTGTCTCATATTCTTCGCCTCCTCTTTCTTCGTTTTTATTAGTGTACGACAAAAAATCTCTTTGCTCAAATGTGCGATTTTCTTCTTTTTCTTTTTGTAAAGCACGAACCGTCTTCCCGATTTCCGAAAGCACCATTTGTGATAGATCGCTGGTCATGGCTCCCAGTATCTGAAGCGTTTCTTTTGTATTAAAATCCCGCACCGAGGTAAGAGTCTCTTCAAGTGCCGCTGCCTCGCCGGCAAGCCCCAGCCTATGCAAAATCAAATATCTGCTGCTATATTCTGCGGCTTCCGTAAGGCAGAGTTTAAGATATCTATCCTCTAAGGTTTTTAGTTTACTTCGTCCTTGCATTTCCTTAAGCGCCGGAAAATAGTCCATGATGTATTCTTCCGCAATAGACTTTACTATAGCATCTACGGTTTTTGGCAAAGTGTCTTTTTTCTCCGGTATGTCAAATGCCGCCTCCAAGCTTTCCACGACTTCTTCTTCGTATGCCTCTTGATAGCTCCAAAGGGGAACTTTTCTCGCATCTTTTCCTTCGTGCGTATCGGAGATGTCAAAATAGTAGCGGATTTTTTGCACATCCTCCGGTGCTATGTCAAAGACCGCGATTCCTTTCGCTCCCCGATTTACCCAGCGGTGAAAGCCTTTATTCCACTGCTGAATCGTAAGTACCGCCGTTGCGTCAGGCTTCTGTGCATAAAGAAGCACCTGCTCGTCAAAACGCAGTTTGAAATTGAAGCCTGCGCAGTCTAAAAAGGCTTTCCAGCTTTCCGGATCCTCTGAAAGTTCTTTTAGAATTTTGCGATAAAGCTCGTCGATTTTGTAGCCCCTACTCGTCAATCCTTTCCCTCCTCTCGTGTTTATTCTCTACTTTCCGTAGGCTCAGCATGGACAAAAGCATACCCAAAAGGGCAAAGCCTATCAGCCCAAGCCATTTCCATAGGTCTGCTTTATCTCCCGTTTTGGGAACTTCCGTCGGCTTGTCCGGTTTATTCGGCTTATTCGGCTTATTCGGCTTATTTGGCTTGTCCGGCTGATCCGGCTGATTCGGCTCATTCGGTTCCTTTGCAATCGTTACGGTCTGGTTCCTATCGTTAATATCTTCATGGCTTGCAATCTTTTCTTCTATTGCCTTTCCGTCCTTATCTTTCGTAACTTTATACAGCGTTTCAAAGACTACAATATCCTTTCCGGCTAAAGGGTTAGCATCAAAGGTAAAGGCGACCTCCTGCGTCCCGGTGGATACGGAAGGCTTAAATGTTACCTCCGATGTTATCTGTTTACCGCCTGCGACAACAGCCTCGCCTGTTTCTTTATCCATAAGTTTTCCCACCAGCTTGTATTCCTGACCTATGGCAAGGTTATAGAAGTAAACTGTATCAATAATCGTCGTATCTTTTCCTGCAAGCGCAATATGCCTCTTCGTTTTGCTGTCCTTTGCAAGGGTTCCGATTGCCGGGCTATGTCCCCTCGGCGTAGTCGGCACATACGGAATATCCGGCGGCATGGCATCGTTTGTGATTCCCGATGGGTTTATGCTGTCTGCTGAGTTAATCTTAATCTGAAGGCAACCTGCGCTATGCTCCTGCCTTGCAAGGGAAACTGTTTTTGAGAAGATTAGCTCCTCTGCCTTATCGGTTCCGTTTACAGTTAGAATCGGCACTTTTTTAACGCTTCCTGCCAGCGTATTTGTAATAAGGCATTTTATGCTGCCCGCTTTGTCGAGGGCGATACTTACCTTTGCCCCGGTATTTGATGTGAAGTAAGCGGTATCACCTGCAATAAGCCTTACCACATCTGTTGCTGCCTCCGTGCTTAAAGCCTTATCTCTTACTCTCGTAATATCCCCTGTGATTGCACTGGTGTTTGCGGCATCTGCATAGGTAAATTCTGCGGTATGGGTATACTTTTGCTTTCCGGCATTATCAAGCACGCCTACCGTCTTTGTTACCCCGGGCACTGCCGCTATGTCCCCTGCCGCAGGGTCGATTATCCCGTCACCGTCAAGGTCAGCTGCCGGAATTTCAGCTGTTATGATTTCTGTGCTCGTTATCGGTGTATGGGTTACTGTAATTACTGTAGCGCTGTCGCTTTCCGCTTCTGTCAGGCGTATGGTATCCGTCTTGACCGCAAGGCTTTCTCCATCAGCTGCGGAAAACTTGCTTTCATACTTTTCGGCAAAACCGGTAAAGCTCACGCTTGGCACAAAGGTGTTCGTTACGCCGGCGTAAGTATAGGTGTATGTGTTACCCGTAACCTTTACCGTGAGAGGCTTTCCGTTTGGAAGCGTGATTTTTCTTTCTACGCCCTCAAGAGCCTCAATTTCTGCCTTCGCTATTCCGCTGCCTTTCGTGATTTTTATGCTGCTTGCTGCAAGGTCTTCCGTAAGTGCATACATAGTGCCGTCGATCGTGATACCCGGCATCGGGTAACGCTCCTGTGTTTCAACCGTAATAGCAGCTTTGCCTGCACTAACAAGAACAACCTTTGCGGAAACGCCATCTTCCGCAGAAATGCTTCCGGTATCATCATAGCCTATGCTGCATGGCGTAGATGTAACTGCAACATCTTCGCCTGCTACAAAATAAAAGGGTATATCGTTTAGGATATATCCGTTTCTTGTAGCCAGCTCTTTGATATAATAGATTCCCTCCGGTAGCTTTACAGCTGCCTTCGCCTTGCCGTTATCATCTGGTGTAATAACATCAATGAGGCTTCCTGCTTCGACGCTTGCTGAAATCTCTGTGCCGCCCGTTCCTGTAAGTCTTTCCCCTGCATAAAGCCCAAAGACTGCTCCGCTGCCCTTTTCGTATGTTTTGCTTTCATAGGCTGTTTCAAACACTTTTTCAAGCTCTATTTCCGTCATATAGTGCGTATTTGTGAGGGCAAGGTTTTCCCACACAAGGGGTGTAAATTGGTCTTTATATTTAAGTTCTACCTCATATGCCTTATGATCTGTTACATATCCATTCGGGGCGTAAAGCTCCTTTACGATGTATTTCCCAAGGGGAAGGAGTTTTGACACGGCTTTGCCCTCTGCATCTGTAGTAACAGTATCGACAAGCTTTGATTTTGGCGCACGGTTTGTCTTATATACTCCGTCAAGCTCGATGATTCCTACGCCGCTACCGGATTCTGCGGTATCTGCGTAAATACTCATCGTATATCCATCGGCAAAGGATATTTCAAGGGGGTTATCACTTCCTGCGCTTGTTAAGATTTCAATTTGGTAGCTTTCCTCGCCACCTGCCGCAGGTGATTCCATGCGGCTTGCTTTCCAGCTTGCTCCCGGTATTGGGTTTCCCTCTGCGACCGGATTATCAGGGGAAAGAGCGCTATACCAGTCTACGATGTTATCGCGTCCATCTTCCTTAAAATTAAGGCTCGGTACTACATTTTCAAAGTCCTTATCAACTGCGCTTTGCGGCAGTGCGATTGTGACTTTAGCCTTTCCGCCCAGGTACTGCATCTCTGTCTTTATTCCGTCTTTACTCTTAAAGTAGATTGGAGCTTCGGCTTCTGATGCGGTGAAGCTGTCCGATAAGCCCTCGGTTTTCCTTTCATATCCTGCCCCAAGGCTTACACTTTGGATTATACTTTCTGCCTGCTTTGTGATAGTGGTTATTGCCCGGCTATTTTCACTATCTACTGATGATGAAACCTGAAAGCCGTCCCAGCTAAAGGAAAAGCCGTCGGTATCGCCGGATGCCTGAAGGTATCTTGCGGTATAGCTTTGCACGATGCTCTTCTTAAAATTGCCGTCCTTATCGCATTCCTGCCATGTTGCGCCATCGGAAAGCAGTATGCGATAAAGGGTAGCGCCTGCATTTTCCGGGTCTGCCATGCTTGCGATGATGTAGTGAGGCTCGTTTTCCCTATCTCCGGTAAATGCGACCTCGTCATAGCCTTCCGGAAGCGTGTACTCTTTTATTATGCTTCCGTCCGCTACGCAAGGAATGTATGCCCGCTGCTCTTTATACTCTGCATTTTCATAATATCCGGTTGTGTCTACCTTGTATTCACTCCCGCCCATCTTTATGATTGCCGCAGCGCCGGCTGTTTTCGTTACAAGCTCGCAATTATGCTCCCATTCGTAGACCGTCTTTGTTTCCTTAACCTCTTCGACATCGCCCTTTGACGGATCAATTATTCCATCGCCATCTTTATCCTCAGCAGGCGTTACCACCCGTTCTTCCGTCTTCACATCTGCTGCCCGCAGCCTATATATCTCATAATCCTTTGCTGCATATCTTTTTACTCCGATGTCAGATAAATCTATGGGGTTTCCGTCTTTATCCGTATCGATTTCTCCTGCCGCCTCAAAGGTATAGGTCTTATTGCTGGTGGTGAAGCTGCTTTTTTCTGATGTATCCGTTTCATCGGTTTTCTTAAGATAGTTTTCGGCAGGGTTTAATATGACATCTCCAACGCTGGCAGCAGGAAGTGTAGTCGGGATTTCAAGTGCGTAGCCATCTGCCGTAGTGGTCTTGGTAACATTGATATCCGTTACATTCTTTCCGCCTGCCTGATAGTTCATGCTTACATCAATGTCATAGCTGACGGAAAAGCCATTTTCGGCAGCTGAATATTTATATGAATAGGTCGTATCCTTTTGCTCAGGCGAAACATATATCCTCGTGTAGCGTCCGTCCTCCTTTGCAGCTCTGTCCTTAAGATACCATAGCTTTCCGCCGCTAACCTCGGTTTCTCCTGTCTCATATACCGACGCAGTCCCTGTGAAAAATTTTGATAGCAGCCCTTGCACCGTTTCAAGGGTGTTCTTTTCATGGGTGGATTTGGTCATCGGAATCGTTATTTCTTCGTCCGTCCTGCTATTATATATCTTTGCTCCGTCGTTCCCGTCATTTAATAGGATATCCTCTGCCGCATAAATTCCAAAGATTGCTCCGGCAAGCTCTTTTTCGCTCTTATATACCGGCGTAAATACCGTCCTTCCGTCTTTTACGGTTTTTTTGAAGCCGGTTAAAATCTCGCCGGTCTTATTTATTTCAATCTTTCCCTTTACCATGTTATTTGCCATGGCAACTGCTTTATAGTAGGCGGTATACGGGAAGTTCGCAGAATCATAGCCGGTGTCAGCATCCGATATCTTGGCATCTGATGTAACTTTGCTTGCAAAATTTCCGTCGCTATGTTCTGCCTGCTTTTCGACTCTGAAAGTATAGAAGTTAAAGACTTCGTTTAGCGCATACGAATCTTTATCTTTATATCTTACCTGTTCGCCGGAAGCATCATATATTCCGACTAAATCAGAATATCCATGTAATGCAAGAGCCTTTTGCTGTCCTTCCTCTACTTCTCCATAGTCGCATGAACTTGCGGCACTCCCGCTGCTGTACTCACCCACAAAGTAGCCTTCCGGAAGCCGCCACTCTTCTATCCGGTACAAGCCCCATTCAAGTTCGTATGGGATTGTAACCTCGCCGTTTTCGTCTGCCTCCCAGGTGTACGGACCTTTCTTTGTAATCTCCTCAGCGTTCGGAAGTAGCCGTCCGTAGTTTTTTGCTGTGGTCGGATCATCTATCAGCGGATCGCCCATGTAACGGATATAGAATTTTGTTCCGGCAGCTGTTACCTGCTTACCTGTTTCTGCGTTTGTCTTGATGATTTTGATAACATTTGTTTTCTTCTTGTCGCGAAGGTTGTAGTCATATCTATCGTCGTTTTCTTCGGTCGCAGAGTACGCCTTATCATGCTCATCAATTTTTACTTGGAGGGTTTCCTTTACAAAGGAATCATCATCTGCACTGACTTCGCTCATGGTATATTCGCCGTATGGAATATCCAGTACAAGCAAATCGCCGTTTGTGCCGATTTTCATTTGGGTTATGGTATTATCTTCGCCGGAAGCATCGCGGGTTACCCGGTATACCGCCGTACCGTCGGCAAGATCGGCTTCTCTTGTAAATCTTACATACGGGTGACTTTCCCAGCCTCCGGAATTTAGTTTCAGTTTCCAAAGCGATTTTGTGGAGTCTTTTTCACCGCCTGCGGTGCCGGATTTTCGCTCTGAAAATACATCGCTATTTTCAAGAGACTTCGACAGCGTGAGTTTTCCGCGATAGCAATCGTTGATGAAGGTATCTGCTTTCGCATTTATCGGGTCGCTAACTGCATCAATCATTCCGTTTTGCGTCGTTAAGGTAATGCCCTCTGCGGCGCTTGTGTTTACCGTATATATAACCTCCGCCCAGCTTTGGCTCTGGCAAGCATAGTCTCTTTGATCGACGGTGTATGCGCTATATGTCACCGTCATGCTGCGGCTTCCGCTATCCGGCTCGATAAATCTTCCATCCGGTCTTATTTCCTTTATGGTATATGTCACACTGCCGTTCCAGTCATATCTTGTCGGTGCTGCCGTTCCGCAGTGGTCTGACGGCGGGTCGCCTGCCGTATGGCTCGCCGTAGTTCCGCTTTCCGATTTTGTTAGATCATCGACATTTTTCCACGGAGTATCGGATAGCGTAGCAGCATTTCCGTATTCGTCAAGGGTCAGACGGTCAACTTCTACGCCGTCGCGATATATGACATAGGTTGCGGCAAGGCTGGCATCGCCCATGCCGGTATGCCTATCGCCGTCCCAGCCCGGGTTCAGGTCTTCTTTATCTACCGTTATCTGAATTTGCGGAAAGTATTCCGGTTCAGGCGGCTCATTCGGTTCCGGCTCCGGCGCAGTATTCTTTGTAAACTTTACATACCTTGCAACCGGGTCGCATGAACCTGTGGCAAGAGCCTGCACATGTCCTCCCTTTCCGTCTTTACACTCCCAAATTAGCATATCATCGGGGATTTGCTCAAAATAGTCGATGTTCTTTTTTACCGTGTATATCTTGTCCCAGTTTGGCTCGCTATCCATACTGTATTGATAATAGTAACTGCTGCCTTCCTGAAGCAGCTCGATGTGGTAATTCGTATATTCCTTGCCGCTATCCTTTACCATCTTAACGGCGATTGCTTCTTTTTTGGTGACTGGAATCTTCTTTGAATACCACTTGCCATCTTCTCCCTGCGTGAGGTTAAAGGATTTCGGATTTGCTTTCCGATCGCCTCCCATTTTCGTCGAAAGGGTAAGATGCTCTTTAATGAGCTTTGCCATGTAGTTATATATGTCGCTGGCACCGGTACCTGTAAGGGGCTTGCTATAGTGGTTACTTGCTATCTTTGTGCCGGTGCCTTTACCGGGGCTGCTTACGCCCTTATACCAATGGTCTTCGTAGTAAAGCCCGTTTGTAGAGAGCTTATTAAATTTCTCATCGCGAAATCGCTGCTGGGTTTCGTGTATGAGCTGGCGGGTTGCTGCTTCCCAATCGTCAAGGTTATATGATGATGCTGATTTTTTGTAGTAACTGCTTTCCTTGAAGCCTAAATCGTCCATGAGAACATCAAGCGTTCTTCCGGACTGTCTGCCGTAAAGAAGGCAGAGGCTCATGTTTCTTATGATATATTCTAAACCCTCCTCATCGTATATGTCCTCTAAATATGACTCCTCGCTGTTTCTTCCCGTAAGCGTTACCGTTTCGTCTGCCATAACGCCATGCTCAATGCAGTATGCAACTTCTCCGTTTACCCGGTATGCTCTTATCGGGCTTACCTCATATGCGGGTCCTACCTTAAAACTTCCGCTTCCTCCGCCATATGATACAAAATATATTTGCATCCAGCTTGCATCGATTCCGGAAAAGGTAAAGGTGCTGCCATCTGCTGATTTTAATACCCTGCCCTCACTAAAGTTTCCTTTTACTGCTACCGTTGCGTCCGCCGGCATAGCAGAAAACGGCATCATGGTAAAGGTAATCATGAAGGTTAGCGCTAAGGTTAATAGTTTCTTTGCTTTTTTCATTTTCTCATTATCCTTTCTGTTGTGATTTTTCGCCTGCTGTTTTCTTTTTTTCTTTTGTTTGGCGCTCTTGCCTTTCTCATTTAGCTTCCCTCCTCGGTTTTTTGCATAATAAAACAGCAAGAATTTTTTCGTTGCTGTTTGACAAATGATTTATTCTGTTGTAACATATACATAGAAAAAGGATTACCGCTTGTGGTAAGGCGGTCAGTCCCTATAATGGGTTTGCCGTCAAACTACTGTTTGGCGGCTTTGGTTTATTTTGAACTCTTTTTGCAAAGAGCGATGATTCCTACAATCAGAATACCTAACTGAATTAAATCAGAAAATGTAACTGCTGTCATGGTATCACCTCCCCTCTATGTATTCGAGGGGGCCAAACCGCCCAGCGGGTAATCCTTTAAATTTTATTTTAATCTAATTGCTACTGCCTTGCAAGCACTTTATCCAAGCCACCATACAGCCACCATACTTGATAATATCCGGAACAAATGAAAAAAACGAATGAAAAGCAGCAAGAATTTTTTGTTGCTGTTTGACAAATGATTTATTCTGTTGTAACATATACATAGAAAAAGGATTACCGCTTGTGGTAAGGCGGTTCCGTCAAACATATTTAGCGAAACCGTCAAACGCATTGTTTGGCGGTTTTTCCTTTACTTGCGTTTCATCGAAATGATTAGTGACGCAAGCCCTATCAGTACAAGCGAATAGGTGAATAAATCACTTACTGTTATGTATGTCATAGGCGTCACCTCCTTTCGGAAAGTGACGAAACCGCCCAGCGGGTAATCCTTTAAATTTTATTTTAATCTAATTGCTACTGCCTTGCAAGTACTTTATCCAAGCCACCATACCTGATAATATCCGTTTCCGAGGTCACGCGTGTAAAGCACTCCTCTTGTATCTTCTGCAAGTCCCCATGTGCTTGCAAAATATGTTTTAAGGGTTTTTTCGCAGAATACATTCAGAATATATTCTTTTGTTTCGTACTTGTTCACCGTGCAATATGTCCAGTCCGTACACCAGCTCGTGCCTTTTTCCGGTGTGAGGTCTGCATATCCTGCTTCCTCAGAAGCTCTGTCGTAGGTCGGATAGTTTTCATCAACCCATGTGTGAACAAAATCCTGAAGCTCATCGCCTGTTTTCCATACCTGCTCGATGGTAGCAGGCTCTGAGTATCGTCCGAACACTTTCTTTCCGTCCACCGTTTTATACGCTCTTACGCGGAAGCTTAGGCTTTCGTTAGCATAGTCTGTAGCCCAGTATGCCGTTGTTCCGAGGGTGATATATCGTACATTGTAGCGGTTCTTTTTACTCGTCCATTCGTCCGGATATGTTTTTACCCACTTTTCTGCATATTTGTTGTACTCGTAAAAGTATGTTCGCCACTTTCCATCGTCTCCTTTATATTGAAGCTGGTATCCCGTTGCACCCTTTACCTTATCCCAATTTACTTTGAATCCTTTTACACTAAAATTGGTGAATTTTACGGTCACATTCTTAACTTTGCTCGGTCTTGCATAGGCGTTCTTTATTTTGGTGATGTCTTTTGCATCAAGGGCATTATCAACGCTTATTAAAGACTCTCCGCTTGTCCCACCACCGCTTGCAGCTGCATTTAGCGACTTGTCTGCACATGCAAAGCCGATTTGGGTCATCGCAAAAGCAAGGGATAAAAGGATTGTCACAATTCTTCTCGTTTTCATAATCTCTGCGCACCTCCGTTTCCTTTTTGCTTGATTATATCATGCTGTGCAGAAAAGGGAAATGTGCTTTTTCCCTATATCCCCAAGACTTTACAAAAAGCCTTCCGAAGAAAGAAATTTTTCTTTTCGGTAGGCTAAGTCTTATAAAAGTCTTAGTCTTAGAGGAATGATTATATGCGTTTTATCTTCCCTCCTCTCTGCGCGTCTTTTCCTGTCGCTCTCTTGCTTTTGCGTAATACGCTAATGCCTTTAGGATATACTCCTCCCGTCCGCCAATGGGAATATTCCCCGGAATATATTTTGAAACCTTATCCATCTGCAATGTGATTTTCTCCTTTTGGTTCGGCTTCTCCTCCTCCATTATTGAGAGTATGGAATCTGCTGATAAATGTCCGCTTTCCAAAAGTTTTCGCATTTTCTTTGTCTGTGCGTGGGAGGGCGAGCAGTCCTCTTGCTCCATGATATCCAGAACCTCTTTCTGCAAATTCTCCGGAATGTACGACAGCTCCACCGCCGGGGTCATTGCCATTTTCCCCTCGTCTACCCGCTGCAATAGTTCCGGGATAAGGTAGGTTAGGCGGATATATCTTCGCACTTGGTTTCTGCTGTCTCCACTCTCTTGCCCAATAATCTCCGCGCTCTCTAACTTCCGCCCAACTTGGGTGGAAGTTAAATCTGTCCTCTGTCCTTGTCTACTCATCGCGTCCAATTTCATCTTATATGCAAAGGCTTTTTCACTTGGCAGCAAATTTTCTCGTTGCAAATTGGAATCAACCATGGCAATGATTGCCTCGTCATCGGTCAGATTGCGCACAATGCACGGCAGCGTTTCCTTTCCCGCCAGTTCGCTTGCAAATTTTCTTCGATGACCGGAAATCATTTCGTATCCACCGTTTTCCCTTGGGCGAACAAGTGCCGGAACCAGTACCCCGTTTTGTTTGATACTTTCAACCAGATTTTCCGTTTCGCCGTCCATATTCACACGGAACGGGTGACTTGGAAACTCTCTTATTTCGGAAAGTGCAATATCCAGTATCTTTTCCTTGCTATCATCTTCACGCTGCTCCTGCGTACTGAACAAATCATCGAGCGTGGGAAGATTCACCGCGAGTTCTTTCTTTTTCGCCATGACTGACCTCCTTTGCTAATTTTTCATAAGCCTTGCAAACGGGACTTTTAGAATCATATTCAAATATGCTTTCACCCCGCGATGGTGATTCTGCGGTTGATACCGCTACCGGAATTTCCGTCTGAAACAGTTTGATTTTACTGCTATATGCCTCTTGGATTACATTTCGGATTTCTTTCGCAAGGTTCGTGCGACCGTCCACAAGGGTAAGCAAAATCCCGCTAATGCGAAGATTCGGATTTGTATTGCGCTGCACCCTGCTAATCGTCTTAAGAAGCTGCGTCATGCCCTTTGCCGGAAGATACTGCGCCTGCACCGGAATAACCACCTTATCTGCTGCTGTCAGCGCGTTAATTGTTAGCATTCCAAGTGATGGCATACAGTCAATAATGACATAATCATAATTTTCTTTTACCTTGTCAAGATAAATGGCAAGAATCCGTTCTCGCCCCATTGCGTTTACTAAGCTGACTTCCATTGCAGATAAGTCCAGATTGGACGGCACAAGGTCAACGCCCTCCTTTTGGTGCAAGATTCCTTCCTCTAATGGAATTGGTTCGTCACGAATTACCCGTTGCATTATGTCCGCAAGAGTCATTTCAAGATTGTCCCCGTCAAAGTAGCCTAAATAGGTTGTCAAATCTCCCTGCGGGTCGGCATCTATCATGAGTACCCTTTTGCCCTCTTTTGCTAAACCCACGCCTAAGTTGACCGCGGTTGTCGTTTTCCCGACCCCACCTTTTTGATTGCAGATGGCAATCACTTCTGTTTTCTTCAATTTTCTCACCTCGTTTTCTATAAACAAAAAAGAGCCCTTTGGCTCCAAATTGTTGTAGTAAATATATGTTCTTTTTTCTATATAAAAAAGCATCTACTCCATCATAAAAAGGGAATAAATGCTCTTACATTTTTTCATGTTCATTATGTCTAAAGGTGGTCATTCTCATTACGAATTTAGGTCACTAACTCACTACGTACACCCACTCTTTTTATGTCCATATAGTCCGTGTAATCCACAAGATATGGTATAGATAGCACGAAACAACACTATATATTATGTAGTGACCGTCCCCCTTAGATTAGCTGACAAAATACTCCACCGCATTCTCCGGGAAGAACTCCTTAAACTCGCCGTGAAGCTGCGCCGCCAGCGTTTTGT
>CAVHEY010000009.1:19844-21536 GCA_963635155.1 Bacteroides stercoris | reverse complement strand
ATCTCAAAACGGTCGGATAGACCCGCCTTTTTTACCATATTTTCAAACACATACTGTGCCATTGTGCTGCGGCAGATGTTGCCGTGGCAAATGAATAAGATTTTAATCATTGGTTTGTATCCTCTTTTCTATCCATCTTTATCAATGCAATCGAGATTTCACCGGGTAGCCACAGCCGTTGCGACTTTACAATCGGCTTTTGCGCTGCTGCATTAACACAATGGAAATCATTACAATGACGATCCCCAGATAGTGCATGACGGTCAGTTTTTCGCCGAGTATCGCCACGCCAAGGAACGCTGCCGTCACCGTCTCCATCGAAGCAATAACGGGAACCTTGCTGCTTTCCTTCATTTGCTGCACGCCTTGATAATAAAAGAGATAGCCGATTGCTGTAGGAATCAGCGCATAGAGAAATCCAAGCCACACAATGGGAAACGTAAGGGAAAGCGGCGTCTCCCATGGGCGCAGAAACACAGCCAGAAACAGAGCCGCAAAAAGGTAGCTGTAGGTGCTGACAACAAACGGGTCGCTGTCGTCGCCGGCTAGCTTTCCGAAGATGGCGGTCAAGGCATAGCAAAGTCCGGAGGCAACGCCGAAAAGAATCCCCGAAACAGACAGCGAAGCAAGCGTAAATTGCCCGCCGGTAGCCGCCAGCGCGCAGCCAATCACATTGATTGTGAGCGCAATGCGCTTGCGGGAAGTGATTCTCTCATGAAAGAAGATTGCAGAGATGATTGCAGTGAAAACAGGAGCGACATTCAGCAATACCGCACCTACCGTCACACCGATCCGCATCACGGCACAGCTGTAAAAGACATTGTATATGCCATGACAGACCAGTCCCAGCATGGCACTAAAAAAAAGAGTTCTTCTATCGACACGAAAAGCCGAAAATCCGGATCTGCTCACCGTGACAATCAGCATGATCACAAAAGCAAACGCCATACGCAAAAAACTGATGGTCGCAGCGGAAGCACCGGCGTCGGACATCAGACGAATGAACAGACCGATGCTCCCCCACAGACAGCCCGCAACAAAAATCAGAACTACGCCGCGCTCAAAGCTTGTGTTTTTTTGTTTCAAAATACGTTACCTCCCATTTTACCCTTGGAGAACTTATTCGGAAAACCCTGCCGGTTGCGTTGCTGTTCTGCGGGCTGATGATCGGATATTATCAAATCCTGCTACTTCTTTAAGATCAGAAGCCCAATTCCTCTCCGATGATAATCACATGAAAATCCGAGCCCATGGGTCTTTTGTGCATAATCGCCGTAATATTGCAAATTCTGTCCGGACTGTTGCAGCTCGGACAGACGCCCGTTTGCACGCAAGCGCATTCTTTTCCGTATTTCAGATTGTCCATAGGGGCGGCGATAAACCGTATACGCTCTCTTGCTGCTTGTTCGTCCGCAACAATTTTATTTATACCTGCAACCACGATGATGCGATCCGCGCCGTAACAGCTTCCTGCCACACGATTACCCACGCCGTCTACATTCACGATTTCGCCTTTCATTGTGATTGCGTTTGCGCCGAGAAGAAAAACATTGCTTGTGAGATATTCTGCTAAAATCGCCCTTGCTTCTTCCCTTGTGGGCGCCTTTTTGTACCGCTTTTCATCGCAGGAAACATACCGATGCAGGTTCAGCGCTGCAATATTCGGAATTTTTCGGCAATGCTTCGCATCTA
>CAVHEY010000009.1:15672-19397 GCA_963635155.1 Bacteroides stercoris | reverse complement strand
CTGCTGCCGTAACAGGTGCTTGCGTCTGGGGCGCAGCGCTTTCAAGCTCCGCAAGCTTTTCATTCGCCCGCTGAAGCAGAGCGCTTGGTATCCCCGCCAGCTTTGCCACGTGGATTCCATAGCTTCTGCTGGCAGAGCCTTCGATTATCTTGTGCAAAAATACCACGTTTCCGTTTTCCTCCGCCACGTCCACATTGAGATTTTTTACACCGAAACGCTCGTCTTCAAGGGCGGTAAGCTCGTGGTAATGGGTGGCAAACAGGGTTCTGATATGAGATTTTTCGTTGCAAAGGTATTCCACCGCCGCCCAGGCGATGGAAAGCCCGTCGTAGGTGCTGGTTCCCCGCCCGATTTCGTCCAGGATGATCAGGCTGCGTCCCTTTGCATTGTTGAGAATATACGAAAGCTCGCTCATTTCCACGAAGAAGGTGGATTGCCCCTGGGAAAGATTGTCCGAAGCGCCGATACGGGTAAAAATTCGGTCGCAGACGCCGATTCTTGCCCTTTCGCAAGGCACGAAACAGCCCGCCTGCGCCATCAAAACGATGAGGGCGGTCTGTCGCATATAGGTGGATTTTCCTGCCATATTCGGACCTGTTATGAGGAGCATACTTTCATTTGTGTTGTTGAGATAGGTATCGTTTGAAACGAACATTCCGTTTGAAACCGTCTGTTCGATAACCGGATGCCTGCCCTTTACGATTTCCAGCTCAAAGGACTCGTCCACCGTCGGACGAACATAGCCCAACCTGTCGCTGACATGGGCGAAGGAAGCCAGAACATCAAGTTCAGCCACCGCCGCCGAGGTAATCTGAATTTCCTCGATATGGGACTCGATGATGTCCCGAAGCTCGGTAAACAGGTTGTATTCCGTCTGGTTGATCTTCGCCTCCGCGTTAAGCACAAGGCTCTCCATCTCCTTTAGCTCAGGTGTTATGAAGCGCTCGGCATTGGCGAGGGTCTGCTTGCGGATATAGTTTTCCGGAATCATATCATAATATGAACGGGTGATCTCAAGATAATAGCCAAACACCCGGTTATAGCCTACTTTGAGGTTCTTTATGCCGGTGCGCTCCCGCTCTTTATTTTCCAGAGAAGAAATCCATTCCTTAGCATCTTTTATCGAAAATTTCAGCTTGTCCAGTTCCTCGGAGTACCCCGCCTTGATAAGGTTTCCTTCTTTTACGGCAAAGGGCGGCTCATCACAGATCGCTCGGTCAATAAGGTCGTAAACCTCCGCCAAATCGTGGATTTCCGCGTTTATCTTCGTCAAAATTTCGGAACTGAGCCCGCTGAGTTCCCCTTTTATGTCGGGAAGAACGGCTATGGAGTTTTTCAGGGCGATCATATCCTTGCCGTTGGCATTTCCGCAGGCGATTCTCCCCGCCAGCCTTTCAAAATCGTAGATCTGCTTCAGGCTTTCCTTGATATTGTTCCTTGCAATGAGCTCTGTAAAAAGCTCCGAAACGCCCTCTAATCTTTGGTTTATCTCCGCCGCATTGTTGAGCGGTTCCCGAAGCCACTGGCGCATCTTTCGGGAGCCCATGGCGGTGTGGGTCTTATCCAGGATTCCGAGAAGGGAGCCTTGAGTCTTTTTTTCGTACAGGGTTTCCGTAATTTCGAGATTGCGGATCGTCGCCTTGTCCAGAGCCATGTGGGAACCGATTTCATACTGATTGATGCGGGTCAGGTGCTTCAGGGTCTGTTTCTGGGTTTCCAGAAGATACCCGAGGAGCGCCCCCAGCGCCGGCACCGCGCACTGCCTGAAATCAAGCCCGAGTCCTGTCAGGGAAATACAGTGAAACTGCGCTTTGATCAGTTCTTCGCAGGTCTTTTCAGAGAAATAAGAATCTCCCGGCACGTTGATATACGCTCCGGTTATGTTTTTTATTTCATCGATCGGATATTTTTCTGAAAAAGTCTGAGAAATGATGATTTCGCTTGCGTTAATCTTCACAAGCTCGTTGAGAATGACATCGTACAGGTCGCTGCCGGTGTATTCGGTGAGATAAAGTTCCCCTGTGGAAATATCGCAGTAAGCTGCCGCCATGGCGTCCTCTCCCGCATAAATCGCCGCAAGGTAGTTATTTTCTTTCTCGGAAAGGATAGACTGGGAAGTGATGGTTCCGGGGGTTACGATGCGGATCACCTCTCGTTTTACGATGCCCTTTGCCTGGGCAGGATCTTCGGTCTGCTCGCAAATTGCAACCTTATAGCCCTTTTCCACCAGCTTTGCGATATAGGAATCTGCGGCGTGGAAAGGAACACCGCACATGGGTGCCCTTTCCTCCTGTCCGCAGCTTTTTCCCGTCAGGGTGAGTTCCAGTTCCTTTGACGCAAGAAGCGCGTCATCGAAAAACATTTCGTAAAAGTCCCCCAGTCGAAAGAACAAAATACAATCCTTGTACTGTTCTTTAATGTCTAAATACTGCTGCATCATTGGGGAAACTTTCATGAAAAACTCCTTTATATATTATTTTGCGTTATATCATTTCCTTCGTTTGTATGACGGCATTGCCGCAAGGCAGGAAATGATGAAATTCACTACCGTGAATTATATGCTTTGATACCTTCTTTGATGATGTTGATGCCGGCTTTCATGTCCTCTGCTTTGAGCACATAAGCGATACGGATATCGGACTTGCCTACGCCCTTTGTGCCGTAGAATCCGCCTGCAGGCGCAAACATACAGGTTTCGCCGTCAACATCAAATTCTGTAAGCAGGAACATGAGGAATTTTTCCGCATCGTCAACCGGAAGCTGGCAAGTGATGTAGAACGCGCCCTCCGGAACGCCGTACTTGATTCCTTCGATCTCATTGAGGGCTTCAACAGAAACATTTCTTCTGTGCTCGTATTCTTTCTTGATGTCATTGAAGTAGGACGGATCAAGGTTGTAAAGAGCCGCCGAACCGACCTGGTCGAGAGTAGGCACACAAAGTCTTGCCTGGCAAAGTTTCATGAGGTTGCCCATGAGTTCTTCGTTCTTGGAAGCGATGGAGCCGATTCTTGCACCGCAAGCGGAGAATCTCTTGGAAACGGAGTCAACGATAATTACATTCTGTTCAGCTTCCTTGTATGTACCGAAGGAGGACATTTCCTTGCCGTCATAAACAAATTCTCTGTAAACTTCGTCACAGATGAGATAAAGGTCGTTCTTTACTACGATATCAACGATAAGATCCATTTCTTCTTTAGTCAGAACCTTACCTGTCGGGTTACCCGGGTTGATGATTGCGATGGCTTTTGTCTTAGGAGTGATGACGCCCTCGATTTTTTCTCTTACGGCATACTGGTATCCGTCATCAGCAGTCGTTGGAATTGCAACAACTTCACCGCCTGCCGCTTTGACGAAGGTCTTGTAGTTTGTATAGAAAGGTTCAGCCATGATCACTTCATCGCCCGGATCGAGGATACCGGTGAAAATCATCGACAGAGCTTCAGAACCGCCGTTTGTAATGAGGATGTCCTTGTTTTCAAAGTCAATGCCGATTCTCTTGTAGTATCCGATCAAAGCCTCGATGAGTTCTTTTATGCCCTGGGAATTTGCGTAAGCGAGGACTTCCTGGTCGAAGTTCTTTACTGCGTCGAAGAAAGCCTTCGGAGTCTTGATGTCCGGCTGACCGATGTTAAGGCCGTAAACCTTCTTTCCTGCAGCTCTTGCGGCATCCGCGTAAGGTACGAACTTTCTGATTGGGGAAAGTTCCATGGCTTGAATCTTTTGTG
>CAVHEY010000009.1:10511-14834 GCA_963635155.1 Bacteroides stercoris | reverse complement strand
AAGCAAAACATCAAGCCTTTCTTTCAAGCTCTTCACAAATCCTTTCTGCTATCTTTTCGGCGGATAAGCCATATCTGTCCGCAAGCTCCTCGAAGGTGCCCTGCTCGATAAACTTATCTTGCCAGCCGAAGTTCATAATCCTCCGGTTCTCGCCCAGTTTTGCCGCCAGAGCCTCCCCAAAGCCTCCTGTCACCACATTATCCTCGATGGTAGCGATAAGTGTGTTTGGCTCCGGGTTTTCGTAAAGCCGCTTTTCAATGGGTTTTACAAACGGGGTTTCTTCGCAATTTGCCGGGATTCCCTTGCTTTCGAGGATTTGGCGTGTCCTTCGGGCGGTCTCTGCCATTCTGCCGATTCCGATAATCTTGACTTTCTTTGCTTTTTTCCACATCGGAACAAATATTCTGCCGACAGCAGGATTCTCTGCCTGTGCCTTGGCTTCTCCTCTGGGATATCGAACCCCGCAAGGACTTTCAAGCTCCAAAGCGTAGTCCATGCACTCGGTAAGCGCTTTATCGCAGGTCGGTGCCAGTACCGTCATATTCGGCATCGGGTTTAGGTAACTCAGGTCGAAGATACCGTTGTGGGTCTCCCCGTCCTCCCCGACGATTCCCGCCCGGTCGATCATAAAGGTTACCGGCAGATTTTGCAGGCACACGTCATGGAGCATCTGGTCATAGGCTCTTTGCAGGAAGGAGGAATAGACGCAGACAAAGGGTTTGAAGCCCTCCTTTGCAAGCCCCGCCGCAAAGGTCACTGCGTGCTGCTCGGCGATTCCCACATCGAAAAATCGGTCGGGAAATTCCTTTGCGAAGTTTCCCAGCCCCGTAGCCTCGCCCATGGCCGCGGTAATGGCAACGATACGCTTATCCTTTCTTGCAAGTTCTGCAAGATGCTCACCCATGAGCGCAGAATAGGTCGGGCGCTGCGGCTTTTTCAGCACCTCTCCGGTCTCCGGGTCAAAGGGCGCGATGCCGTGGAATTTTCCCGGGGCTTTTTCGGCGTTGCGATAGCCCTTGCCTTTCCGGGTTATCACATGGATAATCACCGGCTCGTCCAGCAGCTTCGCCCGGTTGAAAGCGTCGCAAAGTTTTGTGATATCATGCCCGTCCACCGGTCCGAAATAGGTAAAGCCAAGTTCCTCAAAAAGAACTCCGCCGTAATCCATCATGGAATATTTGATATCGTTTTTCAGTTCCGCAAGGCTTTTTGCGATTCCCTTTCCTACGCTGGGAATGGTCGCGATCCTGTTTTTTATGAATTTTTTCGCACCCAAATAGCCCTTGGAAGTTCGAAGGGAGTCCAGATGCTTGGAAATCCCGCCGATATTGGGGGAAATGGACATTCCGTTGTCGTTGAGCACCACGATGACCTTTGATTTGGAAGCCCCGATGTTATTCAAAGCCTCATAAGCCATGCCCCCTGTTAGGGAGCCGTCGCCGATAACCGCAATCACCTCGTGCTTTTCGCCTTTCAAATCCCTTGCGGCAGCCATGCCCGCCGCGACGGAAATCGAAGTGCTGCTGTGTCCCGTGTTAAAGGAATCGCAAGGACTCTCCCCTGTCTTGGGAAACCCGCTGATCCCGTCAAGCTGTCTGAGGGTGGGAAAGTCCTTCGCCCTGCCGGTAAGGATTTTATGCACATAAGACTGGTGTCCCACGTCCCAAATGATCCTGTCCTTCGGGCTGTCAAAAACCCGATGCAGCGCGATGGTAAGCTCCACAACCCCTAAGTTGGAAGCAAGATGCCCGCCGGTTTTTGAAACATGGTCAATCAGAAAGTCCCGTATCGAATAGGTCAAAAGGTCAAGCTCTTTCGGACTCATCTGTTTCAAATCTTGGGGAAAATGATATTCTAATAGGTTGTTTTTTCTATTTTCTTTCATTAAAATTCCTAGTGTCTTCTGTCTCTTAAATTTAGTACTAAATCTCTGAAAAATTCCGCATTGTCGTAATAGTCTGCGATGGCTTCCACCGCGGCGTCCGTAAGCTGATCCAGCCTTTCCTTTGCCGCTTCCAGTCCGTTTATGCTGGTGTAGGTGGTCTTGTTTTTCTTTTTATCGGAGCCGATTTCCTTGCCTAACTCGTCGGTGCTTCCCACTTCGTCGAGAATATCGTCCGCGATTTGATAGGCAAGTCCGAGATTTTCGGCATAAATATCAAGCTGTTCCAGCATATCCGAAGATGGGTTGCCGAGATAAAGCCCCGCCTTTATGGCAGACTTGATGAGAGCACCGGTTTTGTTGATATGTATGTATTCCAGCATTTCGTTGGAGCAGTCGTTTGCCTCGGCTTCGATGTCCGAAACCTGTCCCGCCACCATGCCCTTGCAGCCCGCCCCCTTTGCAATTTCGTAGGAGGCGTTGATTCTCTTGCGCATTTTCTCCGGCTGGTCAAAATAAAGCATCATGTCCTTATGGATCGCCTCAAAGGCTGTGGTCAAAAGCCCGTCTCCTGCAAGAATCGCAATGGCGTCGCCGTAAATCTTGTGGTTGGTAGGAAGCCCCCGCCTGAGGTCGTCGTTGTCCATGGCAGGAAGATCGTCGTGAATCAGCGAATAGGTGTGAATGTATTCCATGGCACAGGCGTAAGGAACCGCTTCTTTGATGTCCCCACCCGCAAATTCGCAGGCTGCAAGAAGCAGCACCGGTCTGAGGCGTTTGCCCCCCGCCGTTAAGCTGTATTTCATGGACTCATAGAGCGAAATGCTCTTGTTGTCGATGTTCGGAATGAAATCCAAAAGATGGGCGTCGATGATTTCTTTGTAGTCCTGATAGCTTCTTTCCATAAGCGTAAACCTCCGTTTCCCTATTGCTGCGTGTATATTTCAATCTTTTGCTTTGCGTTATTTAAAATTTCCTCGCAAGCTTTGTAGCATTTGATTCCTTCTTCGTAGCACTTTATCGCCTCGTCCAGGCTCGTTTCCTCGTCCCTTATCTTTTCGGACATTCTTTCAAGTTTTTTCATGGATTCTTCAAATGTCATTGTATTTCCCTCGTGTAAATTTCTGTGGCTTTTACTTTAACCGCACCGTCTTTCAGGGCAATTTCATACTCACCGCCAACTTCAAGGGCGGAAATCGAGCTTATGACCTCGCCCGCCGGTGTCTGCATGATGGAATAGCCCTTTGCCAAAATATTTTTCGGGTTGTTTTCTTCCAGAATCAGGCTGAACTTTTCCATTCTATGCTCTGCGGCAGTCAAAATACTGCGCAGGGCGCTTTGCATTTCCAGGAGATAATTGTCAGCCGTGAGCTTGTCCAACCTTACCTTGCCCTTCATCTCCGCAACTAAATTATCCCGGTAAAACTCAATTTTTCTCCGAAGCTCCTTCGTATCCGGCACCGCCATTTCCGCCGCCGCCGTAGGGGTTTCCGCCCGTTTGTCCGCGACAAAATCCGCAATGGTAAAGTCAATCTCATGTCCCACCGCCGAGATAACCGGTATTCTTGACCGGTAAATCGCCCGGGCAACGCACTCTTCGTTGAAAGCCTGCAAATCCTCCGCCGAGCCGCCTCCTCTGCCTACAATAAGCGTGTCGATGTCATCAAAGGTGTCGTTTATCTTATCTAAAGCAGCAGCGATATCAGCCGCCGCAGCAGGTCCCTGAACCAGTACCGGAAATACGATGATATCCACCAGGCTCGTCCTGCTTTTTATGATTTTCAGTATGTCTTGCAGTGCCGCTCCGGTTTCCGAGGTAACGATGCCGATCTTCCGGGGAAACGTCGGAATCGGTTTCTTGTGTTCCGCCGCAAAAAGTCCCTCCGCGTCCAGCTTCCTTTTCAGAAGCTCAAAAGCCGCGATAAGATCTCCCTCGCCGCAGGACTCGACGCTTCGAACGAACAGGGTATAGGTTCCGCCTTTTTTGTAAACGTTTATATAGCCGTTTATAATGATTTTCAGTCCGTCCCTCAGAGCGATTTGCAGATTTTTAACGTAGCTTGAGGGGAAAAAGCAGTTGATTTTGCTGTTTTCGTCGGTTACGGAAAAGTATATATGCCCGCTGCTGTGGTATTTGAGGTTGGTAATCTCCCCCGTTACCCGTATATTTCCCAGCAAGGGGTCTGTGGAAAGCACCCTGCTTATATATTCATTCAGTTGTGTTACGGAAACAGGCTTTAGAGCCATATTTTTTTACCTCCCAGCAAAGCGGTTCCTATGGCGTTGTCGCAGGACATCTCGGGTCTTCCGAAAACGACGTTGAGATCTCTGTACATATGCTCGGACAGATAGTTTCTCATAAATTTGCTGCAGGAAACGCCGCCGGCATAGATAAAGTCGTTTATCTTGTACTTGTCCGAAAGCTGTATGGTCATTCTCGC
>CAVHEY010000009.1:0-10432 GCA_963635155.1 Bacteroides stercoris | reverse complement strand
GTTTCGATTCCGGAAAGGTTGACATAACCCTCTTTAACCTTTATTTCTGACAAAATATTTCTATGTCCCGAAGCGGAAAGGGCGATTTCGTCCAGCCTTTCGCCGCAGGGAAAAGCATAGCCAAGACTTACCCCCACTCTGTCCAGAACCTGCCCGTAGGCGATATCTTTTGAGCCTCCCACGATTTCCAGCTTTCCGGACTCGTCAAGAAGCAGAGCCTCGGTGGTTCCGCCGCTGAAATGAAAACAAATGAGCGGCGCCTTATCTTTCAGCTGCGAGTAATGGCGAATCGCCTCGATATGCCCATCCTGATGAGAAAAGGTCTGGAGCCGGATTCCCATGGTCGCCGCAATGGCTCTCGCATAGCCGTGCCCCGCCGTAAACACGGGCATATAGGAACCTTCTATGGGTCTGGGTCTTGCGGAAACGGCGATAGCGCCGATATGATTTCTTATCCTTTCGTCCCCAAAAGCCCTTTCCACCGCTTCCGGAAGTTTCTGCACATGCTGAAAAAAAGCCTCCGACTGTCTGAGACCCCTTTCTCCGTGCTTTACCTCTAAAAATTCCTGATAATTAAACAGTACCTGTCCCGATTCGTCTACCACGGCAAGGGAGGTTTTGTAATTGCTGGTGTCTACCCCAAGAGACAATCGTTTTTCGTTCATTTTGCTTGCCTTTCAACCGTCGCTAGAGTTTTTTTGCTACTTTGCCAAGCACTGCGTTGATAAATTTGGGCGACTGCTCCGTCCCGTAAAGCTTGCTGAGATTTACGGCTTCGTTAATGGCCACCGCCCGGGGTACGTCCTCTGCGTACAGCATCTCCGATACCGCGACTCTGCATATGGCAAGGTCCGGCTTCGACATTCTGGAGGTTGCCCACCCGTCGCTTGCGTCGTTGATTTTTGAATCGATTTCTTCGATATGTTCAAGCATACTTTTTAAAACCGTATGTACATACGAAGTTTGGGTTCCCAGCTTCTTCCCTTCCAGATATTTTTCGAGCTGCAAAGGGTCAAGCTCTTTTTGCGCCTCCATCTGAAAAATGGTCTGCATCAGAAGCTCTCTGGCGTCCCTGCGTGTAAATTTTACTTTTTGTCTTAAAGCGGCTTCTTCTCTGTTCATCGTGATGTATCCTTCCCGTATTGTACTGATTGGCGGCTGACGCCCTGTACATGAATATTGACAGCCTCCGGCGTGATTTTTGTCATCTCACGAACCGAATTTTTTACGGCATTTTGTATTTCCCATGCAACCTGAGGTATTTTGACGCCAAACTCAACAATCACAAAGATATCGATGGTTACCTCGCCGTCGCTATTGCCGATTTTTACTCCTGCGCCGCTGGGCTCTTTCCCATACAGCATTTTGGTAAGGTTATCGGTAAAGCTGTCGCTGAGTCGGCTGACGCCCGGCGTTCCAAGGGTCGCTTTAACGGCAGTTTTGCGTATGATTTCCTCTGAAATTTTGTTAATCCCGTGTTTCTCGTTTGTAGCTGCCATTTTGTATACCTCAGAACCATTATAGCAGAAAGACCTCTATTTTACAATGACATTTGACGGAATAAATAATAGAGGTCTGATTTTTTCAATATTTACTTTGAATTACGATTTTGTCGGCGGTTCTGCCGGTTTCCCGCATGGCAATATCGCAAATTTTCGCCACCGTGTTGGTATCCAGCTCCTGCTTATCAACGGTTATGCCGACGCTGCTGTCCGTGATGATGACGAAGGACTCCGGAAGATTTTTTGCCTTTATCAGGCTTTCGATGGCAAGTTCGGTTTCCATGTAGCCGTTTATCTTGTCTTTTGTCTTGGAAGCGTTTGCTTTTTCCGCCTCGTTTTCGCTGGTGTTTATGGTGGAATCAAGGGTGGCAATCAGCTTATTTCTTTCCAGGGTGAGAGCCGCCCGCATTTCCTCAAAACTGCCTTCTTCCCCGTCTTTTGCCGTGTCATCTGTGTCGCCTGTGTCACCTATGTCGCCGCCGGAGTCTTTTTCTGCCACCGCCAGGCTGTCTACCAGCACGTCACCATCGTGAACCGGAATGTCGCCGTTCATGCTTGAGGTAATCGCAAGTCCCGCCCCGAAGACGACGATTAAGCAAAGGGCGGCAAGGCGTTTGCCCTTAAATATAATATCCTTATAGCTAAACTTCTTTTTCAAAGTCACTCCTCCTGTTCTTTCTCAAAAACTATCACGTTTGAAACCGGAATATGATAAAGCGTCGCCACTGCGTTTGTCAGCTTGTTTGCCACGATGGGATTATCGCCGCCCGAGGCGCTTACGATTACTCCCGCCGGGTTTCCCTCCTCGTCGCATCTTACGATTACGTCCACCTCGCCGACGCCTTTTATGCCGGATAAAATAGCGCAAAGTCGTTCTTCCTCGGCTCCGTCAAGGTCTGCAATCTGTTTTCGCCCGTCCTTGGAGTCGGTCAGAATGCTCAGGCTGAGTATCGCGATCGAAGCGATTAAGAGAATTACCGTAAGCTTCGCAAGCGAGCCTTTCTTCACGATTTTTTCAAACATAATTTCACTCCTAACTATATGACTGATTTAAAAAATATATTACCGGCTGCAAAATAATTATTAAAATCACGATGGAATAGATGAATTTTACATATTTTGCTAGCGACGATTCCGGCAGCAGAATCTGAAAAAAAGTCAGGGATATGATGATTATAAAGATGTCCCGCACCCATTGAAAAATCACGCTCAACTTATGTCCCGCCTCCTATCCTTACGATGATACTTACGAACATGATGAAAAGAAGGGCGCAGAAAAACAGGATGGATGCCATGGATATGAGGCAGCTTCCCATTTCGTTAAGTCCGTCCGGGATCTTGCCCTCGCTTATCGGTTCGGTCACCGCCGCCGTCAGCTTGTAAATCAAGGCGATCATCAGGATTTTGATAAGGGGAACAAGGACGGTGAGAATCAGGGTTATCACCGCGAAAACCCCCACGATGTTTTTAATCGTTCCCATGCACCTGAGAAAAAGCTCGATGGTATCCGATGTAAAGCCGCCCACAATCGGGATAAAGGTACTCAGGGAATACTTCGCCGCCGACAGGAGCAGGCTGTCCGAGGTCTCTGTTATGAGTCCCTGAAGGGTGATGATTCCCGTCAAAAGGGCGATCATCAGTCCGGTCGCCATGAGGGAAGCGCTTCGGAGCAGCTTTGCAAGTTTGTTTACATAATCTTTTTCTGTTAAACAATTTATCAAAACCAGAATTGTCGAGGCAAACAGCGCCGGGATAATTATTTTTTTGATGATTATGCCAACTCCGGTAACCGAACCGATCATTACGGGGCTTAAAATGCTGCCGGAGGTCACCGCCCCCGTTGAAATCAGGATCCCGAGGAGGATCGGAGTCAGAATTTCCATGGTGCTTACCATAACCGACACCGAATCCATGGCAAGCCGGTATACGATCCGAAAGCTGTTCATGGAAATCCCGATGATCACCATGGCGCATACCAGCACGGAAATATCCGACATGGACTTGCTCCCAAAAGATGCGGAAAGGTTTTTCAGAAGCCCGATCACGATGCACAGGATCAGGATTTCCACCCCCAGAACCATCGCTGTCCGTATTTCGTACAGCGCCAACTCTTTTATATCGGATATCATTCCCTGATTGCTGAAAATGCTTTCACCGTTTAGGGTCGCCTCAAGAATGCTTTCGAGGCTGAATGCCTCGGATAATCCCTCGCTCAGTTCCGAGCTTTGACGGGTAATTTCGTCGATCTTGTCAAAGTCGATGACCTCGTTCAATTGTTCTTTCAGTATTTCTTTATAATCCATGGTTAAAGCAAGGTCTCCATAAGATTGATTAAGGAGCTGAACAGAGGAATCGCCGCGAAAAAGATCGCTATTTTTCCCGCCATTTCCACCTTGGTTCCTATGGATTTTTCCCCTGCGTCCTCGCACAGGGCGAAGACGAATTGGGTCACATAGGCGATTGCCAGTACCTTTAGGATAATCGGGAAATATTCGTGTCCGTAGGTCAATTTTGCATAAAAGCTTTCAATATAGGCGAAGCCGTATCTGAGGCATTCCAATAGGTAATACAAAAGGAGAATCGACACGCAGAGGACGGTTTCCACCGCAAATTCCGGCTTGTAGCTCTTTATCAGAGCCACAAGGATCACGCCGATAATCGCAAGGGCGCAAATTTTGATTATCGCAAGCACAGGTTCCTCCCTCCCCGCTAAAAATTCAGAAACGCCTTCATTGTGTCAAAGAACTCGCTGATCATCTTGATTACGATGGCAAGGACAATGATGACCCCCGCAAGAGTCGTCATCATCGCCTCTTCTTCCCTTCCGGCTTTGTTCAAAATCTGGTTGAGCAAAGCGATTGCGATTCCTATCGCGGCAATTTTAAATAATACGTCGATATCAAAGGACATGTTCCTTCTCCTAACCTTTTACATCAGTACAATGCCAATTAAGGCGCCTGCGAAAAATCCCAGTTTCCTGTAAAGGGGTCCCTTGCGCTTCCATTCGTCGTAGGCATCGCCGATTTGATTTTTTAACATACTTTCCAAATATTCGAATTGATAAAGCTGATTTTCGTAGTCGGTCTGACCGATAAATGTCCCAAGGTACTTGATGCTCTCGATATCCTTTGCCGTCAATTCCGACGACTGATAGGTCTCTTCTGCCTTTTGAAACCAAATTTGGCTGATCTCGGCGTCTTTTTGCTCCGCTTCCGCAAAGGAATCCCGCAAAAGGGAAAAGGCTCTGTTCTCCTCCTTTAGCGGCTCCGTCGAAAAAATATAGGTCAGGGGTTCCCGCAGGTAGTTTATCTTGCTTTTCAGCAAAAGACACATTTTCATGAATTCTTCCAGGATTTCGATTCGCACTTTCAGTCTTTGGGCTTTTAAAATGCCCAGGAAGCCCAGAGAAAGCGTCAGTCCGATGATTCCTGCGGCTTTAAGCATGAACCACCTCTTTTACCGTCCCCGGTCCCCCCTCTTTTGTGAGAAAAACGATTCGTTTAAATACCTTGCTTCGTATCAGTTCTCCGATAGCTGAGTTCTCAATTTCTTCCATATTGCTTCCGTGTATCGTCGTAATCAGCGCGACCCCTGTACTCATACACTGCCGGACTGCCTTGATATCCTCAGTTTTTCCGATTTCGTCCGTAATAATGACGTCGGGATTCATGGATCTTATCAGCATGGGGATTCCGTAGGCTTTGTCGCAGCCGTCCAGCACGTCCGTCCGACTTCCCAGATCAAAGCTGGTTCTGCCGCAATACATTCCGGCGATCTCCGACCTTTCGTCGCAGACAGATACCTGAAGCCCTCGGTTGCTTATATTTCTCGTCAAATCCCGGATCATGGTGGTTTTGCCGCAGCCCGGCGGTGAAACGATCAGGGTATTTCTGGCTGCGTCTTTTCCTTCCATAACCTCGCTGACCAGGTTATCGGCGCAGCCCTTGATTTCCTTTGCGAAGCGGATATTCAGAGAGCTGATTTCCTTGATCAGCGCAGGCTGCCCGTTTTTAACCACGGCTTTGCCGCACACGCCTACCCGGTGTCCGCCCTCTATGGTTACAAAGCCCCTTGCAAGGTCTTGCTCATAGGCGTAAAAGGAGTATTTTATCAAGCTGTTCAAAGTGCTGCGAAGCTCCTCCGGAGTCACAAGATGGGGAATGACCTTTTCGGAAAGATGGGTTTTAAGCCGGATATTCCTGCCGCACCTTAACCGGATTTCTTCCAGGTCTCCGATTATCGAAGCGGGCAGGCGGTTTAAATCGTCAGAAATGCTGCCGGGAAGTTTTTTTAAGATTTCTTCGAAAGGGTTCATGTACTTACCTCTTTTCCTTGGTTTGTTTTTCGTGGTTTGTACATTCTATGTGTGGGACAAGGTTTTATGCAAAGAAAAGCTGCGGCGCAAAAAAAATACCGCAAGTTCCTTTTCTTCGCGTTTTGCCGTCACCTCCGCCCCGGGAGTTGCATATATTGCTGGGGGTGAAAAAATGGGAAACAATTATAACGGTCATAACAACTGCGGACCGCGCAAAAAGAAAGGCTTCAAACTATGCAAAGAGACCAAGGACGTGGGCTTTGTGCTTCTGGTTTTCGGCGCAGTTACCCTCTGCGCCTTCTTCCTTCCTCCAAAAGCGTGGCTCGTTCTCCTTGGTCTCATACTCATCATTTGCGGAATTTCGCTAATGGGAAAATGACAGGAATTTTCCCTCTCGTTCGCTGACATTTTCGCCGCCTGCGATGGCGGTGTTGCCGTTTATGATCACATAATCGATCCCTATCGGTCTTGAAAGCTTTGTAAAGTCCGCCGTGTCTAAGATCGTTTCCGGGTCGAATATGGTGATGTCCGCGTCGCAGCCTGTTTCAATCCTGCCCTTGCCGTCAAGCTCCAGTCTCTTTGCGGGTTCAAGGGTTATCTTGCGGAGGGCGTCGATCAGGCTCAGCGCCTTTTCTTCTCTCACGTACTTGCCTAAAACCCGAGGAAAAGTCCCTGCCGCCCTTGGGTGCCCCGCGCCGCTGTTGATAATGGCGTCGCTTGCCACCATGCCGTTTTTGTTTACGATTGCGGCGGTAATTTCCTCCTCGTTCATCACTGCGGCAACCGCCAGCATATTCGGGTATTTTTCTCTCGCTTCTCTGAAAATTTCCTCCGTGCAGTACACGTTCTTAAAAGGCTCGTCGGTAAGCAAAATGTCGCTGTAATCCTTGCCCCACTGCGCAAGACAGCCGTCCTCAAATACCGCAGAGCCGATTTCCGTGGAAAAGGCATTGTACGGATAGGTGTCGTAATTCAGTCTCGGATTCTTTTCCATCGCCGCGTTTATGCAGTCGAGAGCCTCCTTCATGCTGCCGGTAGCCGAACAGCTGGAAAGATGGGAAATCTGGAATTTCTGGGGTATTTCAAGGGCGAAGCGAATCATCTCCTCAACCGGGAACAGGTCGTCCTTTTTGGTCTCGTCCCGATAATGCGCAGAAATAAGCAGATGCGGATTGTCCGATACCCTGACGGCGTTCAGCATTTCGTCAAAGGTGATGCCCGGGTCGTACTCGATTCCAAAGGAAATGCCGTAGGCGCCCTCTGCCAGCTCCCGCTTCATGATTTCCGCCAGCCGGTCCATCTGTTTTTGAGATGGGTGGGCATATCTTCCGATTCCCATGTCGGTTCTGTACCGGTTATATCCTACCAGCATAATGTAGTTTATCGGGCTTCCCCCAAGTTCTTCGATGGTCTGCTTAAATTCCGCGAGGGGTTGATACAGGACTCCGCAGTTTCCTCCTACCGCCGTAGTAACCCCCATCTCAAGCATCATCTTCGCGATTACGAATTTCTTGCCTTCCTTGCGGAAGTTTTCCTCGTGCATATGAATGTCGATAAATCCCGGCGAAACGACCTTTCCCGTTGCGTCGATGACCTCCCTGGCTTCCGGCTGCTCCGCTCCGATGAAAGCAATTTTTCCGTCTTTGATACCGATATTTGCTTTTTTCATTTTCTTTTCGTTAAAATCCGGATAGGCGCCGTTTATAATCATTTTGTCAAACATTTTACTCACCTCTTTTCAAATTTCCACAGTAATCACTAAAATCACGAAAAAAAATCCGCAAAGAATCACTCTGCGGACTTTCCTCACAAATTAAATGGCACGGTTTACTTTATTCGATCTGATGCATCTTGTGCATACGTTCGCTTTTCTAACTGTTCCGTTTTCGTCAGCAACTCTTACAGTCTGAATGTTAGCGTTCCATTTTCTTCTTGTATGTCTTACGGAATGGGATACGCTGTTTCCAGATACCTGACCTTTTCCGCAGATTTCGCATTTTCTTGACATCTACCGCACCTCCTTTAGTATATTAAGCATGACGCATTTCATTTTGCATTAAGTTCACACTCGAACACAAGCCATTATAACACAGGATAACGCCCGTTTCAAGCAAAATTTGTCTGTTATTATAAATATTTTTCGGCTAAACAAAGCCGTCCCTCTTCGCGGGTTCTGTTCATATCGATAATTCTCTGGTTGGCGCTGCCTCTGAAAGGAAGGGTCAGATCCCGCTGTTTCAGGACAAATGGACCGTCGACGAGCAAATCCGTCAGTTCGAGAAGCTCCCTGACAGCCTCGTCGCTCTCTGCCATTTCCGTCAGCTTTTCGTAGGTAAAACCCGTATAGGTCACAATGTTCAACCTGCGCTTTTTGATTTCTCTGGCAAGCCTTGCAAAAGCCGCAGGCTGGCACATGGGCTCTCCGCCGCTGAAGGTTACCCCGTCCAGAAGGGGGTTTTCGTCCACCGCCGCGATAATCTTTGCTATCTCGCAGTCGTATCCCCCGTTAAAATCGTGGGTCGCCGGATTGTGGCAGCCCTGGCAGCCGTGGGGACAGCCCTGGCAAAATACCGTAAACCGAAGTCCCGGTCCGTCTACGATGGATTCCCGTACTATCCCTGCGAGCCGTATTGAATTACAGTTTTTCAAATCCTGTGTTGGTGTCATGTTTTACTCTGTCCCTTTCCTCCGCCGCTTTCGCGTTGTTCCAGTGATCCATGGTTCCTACAAGGTAGCCGGTGATTCTGCGGATTCTCTCGAATCCCACATCACCCTCACCCTCTTTGCGGTGGCACTGCGGGCATTCGTTGTCGATAATTCCCGTATATCCGCAGCACGGATCCCGGTCAACCGGGTGATTGATGGAACCGTATCCGATTCCGGATTCTTTCATGCATCTTACAACCTTTTCGAAGGCGTCGAGATTTTTCAGGGGATCTCCGTCAAGCTCGATATAGGAAATGTGTCCGCCGTTTGTAAGTTCGTGGTAAGGCGCCTCCAATCTGATCTTTTCGAAAGCGTTGATCGGATAATATACCGGAATGTGGAAGCTGTTCGTGTAGTACTCTCTGTCCGTAACGCCCGGAATAATTCCGTATTTTTCCTTATCTATTTTTACAAATCGTCCGGAAAGTCCCTCCGCAGGGGTTGCGATGAGCGACCAGTTCAGACCGGTCTTTCTTGACTGCTCGTCCATTCTCTTTCTCATGTAGCCCACGATTTCAAGACCCATGCTCTGGGCTTCCTTGGATTCTCCGTGGTGAACCCCCATAAGCGCCTTGAGGCATTCCGCAAGACCGATGAAGCCGACGGTAAGGGTGCCGTGTTTGATTACTTCTTCTATGGTATCGTCAGGACCCAGCTTCTCCGAATCCAGCCATATGCCCTGTCCCATCAGGAACGGGAAGTTTCTGACTTTTTTCTGGGACTGAATCTTGAATCTGTCGTACAGCTGGTCGATACAAAGGTCAATGCTGTTATCCAGAAGCTCAAAGAAAAGGTCGATATCGCCCTTTGCCTTGATTGCAATCCGCGGCAAATTGATGGAAGTAAAACTCAAATTGCCTCTGCCCGTTACGATTTCCCGGGACGGGTCATAAACGTTTCCGATAACCCTTGTGCGGCAGCCCATGTACGCGCATTCCGTGTTGGGATCTCCCTCTTTGTAATACTGTAAATTGAACGGCGCGTCCAGGAAAGAGAAGTTCGGGAACAGTCTCTTTGCCGAAACCTTGCAGGCAAGCTTGAACAAATCGTAGTTCGGATCCCCCGGATTATAGCTTACGCCCTCTTTTACCTTGAAAATCTGAATCGGGAAAATCGGTGTCTCGCCGTTTCCAAGCCCCGCTTCGGTGGCAAGCATGATGCTTTCCATCACCAGTCTTCCCTCCGGAGAGGTGTCGGTTCCGTAGTTTATGGAGCTGAAGGGTACCTGAGCGCCGGCTCTGGAATGCATGGTATTTAAATTATGAATAAAGGCTTCCATTGCCTGATAGGTTTTGCGCCTGATTTCCTTATCTGCAAATTTCTTCGAGCGATCCTGCATCTTGCGGGCTTCTTCTTCCGAAACGATTTTTTTCAGTTCCGCAAGCTCCAGTTCCGCATAATTGTTATCCCATGCCATGCAAGGATAAACGCCCTGTTCCTCCTCGATTTTGCTTTCGAGGGCTTTCATTCTCTCAACGCCGTCCTCCACATCTTCCAGGAAGTCCAGCATCTTTCCCAGATTGGTGGTATAAAGCCGCTTATAGGCTTTTTTTACTCCCGGAGCCATTCCGTAATCGAAGTTCGGTACGGACTGACCGCCGTGCTGGTCGTTCTGGTTGGACTGAATCGCGATGCAGGCAAGTGCCGCGTAGCTTTCGATATCGTTCGGTTCTCTCAAATGCCCGTGTCCGGTGGAAAATCCGCCTTTCAGCAGCTTTAAGAGGTCGATCTGGCAGCAGGTCATGGTCAGGGTATAGAAGTCCATATCGTGGATATGAATATCCCCCTCCTCGTGAGCCTTGGTATGCTTCGGATCGATGACATACATCTTGTAGAATTCCTTTGCGCCCTCGGAGCCGTATTTCAGCATGGTTCCCATGGCGGTATTTCCGTCTATATTGGCGTTTTC
>CAVHEY010000008.1:0-21917 GCA_963635155.1 Bacteroides stercoris | reverse complement strand
TATAGGTTTTATATTAGCACCCTTTTTTCCCCTTGTCAATAGGAAAAATCAAAAATTTCCCCCGATTATTTTTGAATTATTTTTTTCCACGAAGCAATTGTGTTTTTCGGCAAAAAACACGGCAGAGCCCTTCGGATATCCGAAGACAGCTCTGCCGATTGTTTTCCTATATCGTTGTTAGGTGATTATGCGACCAAGGGGGAAATTACATCATTCCCATGCCGCCCATGCCCGGAGCGCCGCCGCCCATTGCTACAGGAGGCGCAGGTTCCTTGATGTCTACGATGCCTGCTTCTGTGGTAAGGAGCATTGCCGATGCGGAAGCCGCATTCTGAAGGGCGCTTCTTGTAACCTTTGCAGGGTCAACAATACCTGCGGAAATCATGTCTACATATTCTTCCGTTGCTGCGTTAAGACCAACGCCTACGCCGGATTTCTTAACTTCCGCAACAACTACGCTGCCTTCAAGCCCTGCATTTTCGGCGATCTGTCTTACCGGTTCTTCCAGGGCGCGTTTGATGATGGCTGCGCCTGTCTTTACATCGCCTGCAAGGGTGTCAACATAAGCCGCTACTGCCGGAATGGTATTTACCAGTGCAACGCCGCCGCCGGATACGATACCCTCTTCAACCGCAGCCTTCGTGGCGTTGAGAGCGTCTTCGATTCTCAGCTTTCTTTCCTTTAATTCGGTTTCGGTAGCCGCGCCGACCTTGATCACCGCAACGCCACCTGCAAGTTTGGCAAGTCTTTCCTGTAATTTTTCCTTGTCAAAGTCGGAAGTGGATTCCTCAATCTGAAGTTTAAGGCTTGCGATTCTTGCCTTAACATCTTCGGAAGCGCCGCCGCCGGATACGATAACCGTATTTTCCTTGTCAACCTTAACGGTTGCCGCAGTTCCCAGCATATCAAGGGTAACTTCGTTTATTTCATAGCCCAGATCCGTTGCGATGACGGTGCCGCCTGTGAGGATAGCGATGTCTTCCAGCATTGCTTTTCTTCTTTCGCCGTAGCCCGGAGCCTTAACCGCAACAACATCGATTACGCCTCTGAGTTTGTTTACTACCAGGGTTGCCAGAGCTTCACCCTCAACATCCTCTGCGATTATGAGAAGTTTGCGTCCCTGTTTCATGATCTGTTCCAGAAGCGGAACAAGTTCCTGAATATTTGTGATCTTCTTATCGGTAATCAGGATATATGGGTTTTCCATAACGGCTTCCATCTTTTCTGCGTCGGAAACCATGTATGCCGACAGATAGCCTCTGTCAAACTGCATTCCTTCCACCACATCGAGGGTAGTTCCAAGGCTCTTGGACTCTTCAACGGTGATAACCCCGTCTTTGCCGACCTTTTCCATAGCCTCTGCGATAAGCGCGCCGATCTTTTCGTCTGCTGCGGAAACCGCCGCAACCTGGGCGATGGATTCTTTTGTTTCAACCGGCTTTGCGATCTTGCCGATTTCTTCAACGGCTACATCAACAGCGCCCTGAATACCCTTTTTCAGTTCCATAGGGTTTGCGCCTGCCGCTACGTTCTTGAAGCCTTCTTTAACGATAATCTGAGCAAGAAGCGTTGCCGTAGTGGTGCCGTCTCCTGCGACATCGTTTGTCTTGGAAGCGACTTCCTTAACGACCTGGGCTCCCATGTTTTCCGTAGCGTCCTCCAGTTCGATTTCTCTTGCGATGGTAACGCCGTCGTTGGTGATAAGCGGTGAGCCGAAGCTCTTGCTGATCAGCACGTTGCGACCCTTCGGTCCAAGGGTAATCTTGACTGTATCCGCTAATTTATCAACGCCTGCCTGAAGTTTGCGTCTTGCGTCTTCTCCGTAAAAAATATCTTTTGCCATTTCTAAGCACCCCTTTCAATTATTCAACAACCGCCAAGATATCGTCCTGACGCATAATCGTGTATTCTTCGCCTTGATATTTGATCTCGGTTCCGCCGTATCTGCTGAAAACCACCTTGTCGCCGGCTTTCACTTCCATGGTAACGTCCTTGGTTCCCGGACCTACAGCCACAACCTCTGCCATCTGCGGCTTTTCCTTAGCTGCACTGGTAAGGATAAGACCTCCCTGGGTCTTCTCTTCTGCTTCGAGTTTCTTGATGACTACTCTGTCACCTAATGGTTTAATTCCAAACATTTATCATTACCTCCATTCAGTAGCTTACTTTTTTCTTAGCACTCTTTATCTCTGAGTGCTAACATAATTCTATTATAGCAATATCCAACGGATTGTCAATACCTTTCGCAGGGTTTTATGTGTGAAGTTTTTGTGAACGGTTTTCGCCTTATTTTTCAAGACCCCGTATGTAATAGAACAGGTATTGCTGGGCGATTCCGCCGTATTCCCCGAAGTTCTCCCTTGCGTAGCGGCTCATGCTCCTTACGTCTTTTTCCTCCATACCGTAAAGTCTATGCATTACCCTACGCATCCATACGTCGATTGGGAAGGCGTCCAAAAATCCCAGCCCGAACAGGGCGACGCAGCTTGCCACCTTTGGACCTACTCCCGGATATTCCCGCAGGGCTTCCTCCGCCTCTTCAAAGCAATCGCAAGCCCTGAGTTTCGCTTCCACCGCCTCTGCACCGCCGTTTTCCAGCACCTTTCGCGCCGTCTTTATGAGATAAGGCGCCCTGTATCCCAGCCTACAAGAGGTGAGATCTTCCTCGGAAAGCTCCGCAAGCCTTTCCGCCTCCGGCAGCGCGTAATAGGGCTTACCCCGGTACTCGCAGATTTTCTCGCCGAAATTTTCCGCGAGGCTTTCGATGCAGCCCTTGATTCTGGGAATATTATTGTTTTGGGAGATGAGGAAAGAAATCAGGCTCTCCCAAAATTCCTGCTTCAGGATTCGTATTCCGTAGCCGTATTCCGCCGCTTTTTGTATCTGCTCCCCCGAAAGCCCTGCCTTTATCTTGCCGTAATCCCGCTCAAGGTCCAGGTAGCCCCGCCATTTTTTATCAAAGTCCTCCGCCGAGCAGTTGTCTACGATGAGGGTTTTCTCCTTGGTTCCGCGCTCTGTGATTCCGCACTCTGTGATTCCGCACTCTGCGATTTTTCCCACCGCTGTTTCGTCCGCGGTGTCTGCCGGTTCAAGGCGCATATTCACCGCAGAGCCCATCGCCACGCCGGTATAGCTTCCGTCGGCTTCCCTTTCCCAGCGAAAACACTGTCCGCAGTCAAAGATGTGGTCGAGGTCAAAGTCCTTGATTCCGGTTTCTATATGCTGCACTTCAATCGATCCCCCTTACTTCGATGTTTACGGCAGAAACGTTAAACGCCGTCATCTTCTCCACGACGTCCTTGATTTCTTCCTGTATTTCGCATACGGATTTCCATAATTCAAAGCCGTGTTTCATCTTTAGAACGACAAAAAGTTCGTACGCCTCCGGTTCGGCGCTGTGGCTTACGTATATGACTCTGCCCCCGGCGCGATGTTTTTCGGCTACGCAGCTTATAATGTCGTCTATGACCCGCTCGGCGATCAAATACTGTCCCATATAGCTGTATGTGGGTCTGACCACCGTGCGCTCTCCCTCCGGTTCCTGTTCCTTTCCCCGAAAAAATCTCAGGGGGTCCATGAAATACCCTGCAAAATTCCGCTTCAGCTGTAGCGACGGAGCAGGGATTACATGTTTTCCCAGCTGTTCCCGCTGTTGCCGCGCCTTGCAGCGCTCGGCAAGGGTGGTGATATCTTCTATTTTTATGCGCCTTTGGCTATCCGCAGGTGGTTTCTCAATGCCAAGCCTATCCATAATTCTGTCCACCATGCCCTCGCTGGTTCCAAGAATAAGAATGGACTCCGGATTTGCCTTTTTTATCGCATCTCTGACCCTTTGAGCCTGTTCCTCATCAATAAACAGCGCGATTTTCACCGCCCCGATTTTGGTGCTTGCCCGCTTTGCGGAGGAGCCTGCCATGACGGTGTTTTGATAGATAAACAGCCCGTCGTCGATAATGGCTTCTATCTTTTCTTTTCGGCACAGATCCATAGCGTGAAAGCTCTTTCCTGTCCCGCTTTTTCCCACCAAAGTATATACTCGCATTTCTCTTTCCTGACGTTTCATCATTTTTTCATTACTTTTTACTCAAAAATCAATTTTTTACTACTTTACTATTATACCTCATTCTGATATAATTGTCTGCGTAAAGATATATCTTTTTAATAGGAGGAACAACAATGGCTTATAAAATTACAGATGCTTGCATCGCTTGCGGTGCTTGCGCAGCAGAATGCCCGGTAGAGGCAATCTCCGAAGGCGACATCTATGTAATCGACGCTGACAAGTGCATCGACTGCGGTTCTTGCGCAGACGCTTGCCCGGTAGATGCTCCGGTAGAAGGCTAAACACTACATAAAAAAATAACCGATCGCTAGATCGGTTGTTTTTTTTCTCTTTATTTTCTTATTCTGCGTCCTGCATATAATAAGTGAGGGCGTGCAAGCTGTCGCTTACGTGAACGTTTTCTACCGCGATATTTTCCGGCAATTCCAGATCCACCGCGGTGAAATTCCAGATCGCCTTGATGCCTGCCGCCGCCACGGTGTCAGCCACAATCTGGGCTTTTTCTGCCGGAACGGTAATTACGGCGATATCCACGCCTTCCTTTTCCACGAATCCCGCCAAAGAGCCGCAGGTCATAATCTGCGCGTCCTTGAACTGTACGTCCTGAATAATCTGTTTTACGTCGAAAATTCCGCAAATGTGGAAATTGCTCTCGTTCTTTGAAATATAGCTTGCCATCGCCTGCCCCAGTCTGCCGTAACCTACGATTACAATCTTGTACTCCTTGTCAAGACCCAGTATCGAGCCGATCTCGTCGTACAGATAGTTCACGCTGTAACCGTAGCCCTGCTGCCCGAAGCCACCGAAGTTGTTGAGGTCCTGCCGAATCTGAGACGCCGTATAGCCTATGAGCTTGCTCAAATCCTTGGAAGAAATCTTTTCAACGCCTTTCTTCTGCAGCTCTCTCAGGTATCTTCTGTATCGAGGCAAACGCTTTATTACTGCTTTTGATATTTGCTTCTCTCTCATCTTTAACACCCGTCCTTTGAACTTTGTTTTTTGATTATTTATTTTCCTCTACATAGCGAACCAAATCTCCCACGGTCTGAATGTTCTCTGCTTCTTCGTCGGGAATCTCGATTCCGAACTCGTCCTCGATCGCCATGATGATTTCCACCGCGTCAAGGGAATCTGCCGAAAGGTCCTTCATAAGATTTGTATCCATCGCAACATCGGATTCTTCCACCTGTAATTGTTCTATAATGATATCTTTAATTTTGTCAAAAATCATAAAACAGCCTCCATTCTGTTCTCCTAAAAATTACTACGCATTATTATAAAGACTTTTTATGTGCTTTGCAAGGTTTTTTTGTTAATTTTAGTACATTCTTCTGCGCGGACTTCTGCGCTTCGTCAGTCTTCGTCAGTCGGTTTGCGTTTTTTCCCACTCCTCGTAAGCCTCCGAAAGCCGCGTCAAAGCCGCCTCACGGCTTGCGCCAAGCTCCGTCAAAAGCGCATAATCGCTCATGTTTTCAGGCTTGCAAAGATCATGCTCAATTTCCGCAATTTTCTGCTCCAGCTCCGAGATTTCCGTCTCCAGCTTCTCCGAAAGCCGCGCCCTGCGCCTTTCCTCCGCTTCCCGCTCTTTTTTGAGCCTGCGCTCCTCTGCGGAATTTGCAGGACTTGCAGGATTCGCGCCGGTTTTTTCCGCAGTCTTGCTGAAATATTTTTTCCCGGATATGCCCTCCGATTTTTTTTCCAGATAGTAGTCGTACTTTCCCAGATATTCAATAGCCCCCGCAGGCGTAAGTTCCAGAATTCTTGTGGGAATCCGCTGGAGAAAATACCGGTCGTGGGAAACCACGATGACCGTTCCCGGAAATTCCAGCAGTGCCTCTTCAAAGACCTCTTTTGACTCGATATCCAGATGGTTGGTGGGTTCGTCCAGAATCAGCGTGTTCGCTCCGGAAAGCATGAGTTTCAAAAGGGAAAGTCTCGCCTTTTCACCGCCGGACAGGCTCCCCACCGGGAGAAAAACCTCCTCGCCCCGAAACAGGAATCTTCCCAGAATCGAACGCATTTCCGTGTCGGTGTAAAGCCGATAGGATTCTTTCAGCTCTTCCAGAACCGTGTTCCCGTCGCTGAGCAGAAGCTGCCCCTGGTCGTAATATCCGAACGCCACATTGTGTCCGATTTTCAGATATCCGGCATCAGGCGTAAGCTCGCCCAAAATCAACCGAAGCAGTGTTGTCTTCCCCACCCCGTTGGGTCCCAGTATGCAGATTCGCTCGCCCCGCTTGATATCCAGATTCACGCCCCGAAACAGCTCTCTGCGCTCCGCTCCTCTGCCGAAGCCTTTTTCCAGATCCTCCGCTATTATCACATCGCTGCCGGAGGGAAAATTTTCCTTGAAATGGATTTTCATTTTGCCCATTTCGCTCTCCGGTCTTTGGAGCCGCTCTACCATGTCGAGACGCTTTTCCCGGGAAGCCGCCCGCTTTGCCAGATGTTCGGTGCCGTGCTGTTTCATTCGTCTGATGATTTCTTCCTGCCTTGCGATTTCCCGCTGCTGGTTGTTATATGCCCGAAGCTCCGTTTCTCTTCTGATTTTTTTCTGCGCCGCGTAGTCGCTGTATTTTCCCTGATAGGAATAGACCTTGTGATTTTCCACTTCGAAAATCCGGTTTACCGTTCGGTCAAGAAAGTATCGGTCATGGGACACCACCATGATGGTGCCCCGATAGGCTTCCAGATACTGTTCCAGCCATTTCAGGGTGCCTATGTCCAAGTGGTTTGTAGGCTCGTCCAGAAACAAGATATCCGGTTTTTCCAGCAAAAGCGCCGCAAGGGCAAGCCTTGTCCGCTCCCCGCCGGACAGGGACGAGATCTTCTTGTTATAAAAGCTCTCATCAAATGCCATGGAATTTAAGATTCCCACCATTTCCGACTTATAGGTATAGCCCCCTTCTCTTTCGAAGTGGTGCTGAAGCTCGTCCAGCCTGTCAATGAGGCGTGTATCGTGAGGATTTTGTGCCACCTCATCGGAAAGCCTTGCGATCTCCTTTTCCATATCCCGAAGTCCCGAAAAAATCCCTTGGATTTCCTCTATCACCGTGCCGTCGCCGTTAAAATGATCCCTCTGCTTCAAATAGCCGATCTTTGTGTTTTGGGACACGAAAAACTCCCCCTCGTCGCAGGGAAGTTCGCCTGTGAGCATATTCAGCAGGGTGGTTTTTCCCGCGCCGTTTCTGCCGATGATACCCACCTTGTCTCCGGCATTCAGATGAAAGCTCGCCTTATCGATGATGAGATCCGTTCCGTATGTTTTTGTAAGATTATTGGCTGAAAGTACAATCATAATTCCCTATTCGCGTAGGCGTCAAGGTCAAGCCCCTCCGCCCCCTTTTCTCTGTATTTGTAATATGCCGCCGCCGCGATCATGGCGCCGTTGTCGGTGCAAAGGGCAGGGGCAGGTCGATAAAGGTCTATCTTCTCTTTCTTGCAGGCTTCTCCCAGCATTTCTCTGAGCTTGGAATTTGCCGCAACGCCCCCGGCAAGGACAAGTTTCTTCTCCCCCCGCATTTTTGCGGCACTGACGGCTTTTTCCACGATTACGTCCATCACCGCCTGCTGAAAGCTCGCCGCAATGTCCGGGCGGTTTATTTCCTTTCCCGCCTGTTTCTGCTGATTGATATAGTTGAGCACCGAGGTTTTCAGCCCGCTGAAGCTAAAGTCAAAGCTGTCTTTTTCTAGGTACACCCGCTTAAAATGTATCGCTTCGGGATTCCCCTCCTTTGCGATCCGGTCGATCTTCGGACCGCCGGGATATCCCAGTCCCAAAACCCTTGCAACCTTGTCGTAGGCTTCTCCCACCGCGTCGTCCCGGGTGCCACCGAGGATCTCACACTCCGTATAGCTTTTTACCTCTAGGATTTCCGTGTGTCCGCCACTGGTTATCAGTGCCATGAAAGGCGGTTCCAGTTCGGGATATTCGATGAAGTTTGCGCTGATATGCCCCATCAGGTGATGGACCCCTACGAGGGGGATATCCTTTGCAAAGGAAAGGGCTTTTGCGGTGGCGACGCCCATCAGAAGAGCGCCGATGAGCCCCGGTCCGTTTGTCACGCCGATAAGGTCTATATCATCAAGGCTGACGTCGGCATCGTCCAGCGCCTCTTTGAGAACGCCGTTGATATTTTCCAGATGATGCCGCGAGGCGATTTCCGGCACAACTCCGCCGAAGTTCTTGAATATATCGATCTGTGATGAAATAACATTGGAAAGAACCGTTCTGCCCTCTGCAAGGACTGCAATCGCCGTCTCGTCGCAGCTGGTTTCGATTCCCAATGTCAAAAATCTTCCGTCTTTCATTTTTATCCTTTCCACATAATGAGGGCGTCTTCGCCGTTATCCTCGTAGTAGGCTTTGCGGATCCCGGCTTCCAGAAAGCCCAGTCCCGCGTACAATTTTTTTGCGGCTTCGTTTCCTGCTCTCACTTCTAAGGTAAACCGTTCGATCCCCTGCTTCTCCGCCGACGCAAACAAGGCTTCCAGCAGCTCCCTTGCAATATGTCTCCGTCGATATTCCGGCAAAACCGCCACGTTGGTGATATGCCCCTCGTCGATGATTTTCCATAGACCTACATAGCCGCATAGTTTGCCGCCTGCTTCTGCCGTCATATAGAGCGCTCTGGGGTTTTCCGTTATATCGTGATTCAGCGATTCGTAGCTCCAAGGCGTTGAAAAACAAGCCTTTTCCACCTCTGCGATCTGCCGGGCGTCCTCGCCTTTCGCCTGCCTTATCGTCAAATTATCTCTGTCTTTCATGATTTCTTCTGCCGCGTCCATTCTTCTTCCATTCGTGTGTCTTTACTCCTGCTTCGGACCCTTGCAGATAGGAAGCTGTCCCGCCGCAAGCTTCTGCTCCGCCTCTGCTTTTCGCATATAATCAGGGAGCAAATCCTCGGATTTTACCATATACGCTTCCATGTTTTCCGCGGCGCATAGCGCCACAGAAGCCGCCTCCTGATATCTATATGAAACATCTGCAAAGCTGTATTTTCCAAGCCCCGCAAGTTCATCGTCAATCAGCGATTCGTAGGCGTCGATGCCGTCTCCGAAGAAAAGGACTTCTCTTCCCTCCGCAAATACCCGCTCTTTGATCACTTGCAAAACCTCCGTGAGCAGATAGGGTCCGTCCGGAAGATATCCGTCCACCATGCCGTAGACCTGTCCCCGCCTTGCGTTAATAATGGCGCAGACCGTGATTCCCTCGGCAGCGGCTTTTGCGGCTTCCTCTTTGTATTTAAAGCCCGTCAGGGTCGGAACGGCGATCGCCTGTCCAAGTCCGAGAGCCTGTGACAAAGCCCGAGCGGTGGAAACCCCGATTCGGATTCCCGTAAAGGAACCCGGTCCCACGGACGCCGCCACATAGGAAAGTTCATTTTTGGAAACTCCCGCCTGTTCAAGGACTTCCGAAACAGAGGGGATAAGCTCTCTGAGATGGCTCATGCTTCCCTCTATTTTTTTCTCGGCGATCACCTGCGGCTCTGTCCTGCCGCCTTGTATGCCCTCTTTCCCCTCTTCGGGTTTATAGAAAAGGCAGACGGAGCCCTCTTTTCCGGTTGTTTCAATGGCTAAAATGTACATTTATATACCCTTTCTCCCTCGTTTTTTCCGTATTCCAGGTAAATGTATTTCGTGTTTTCGGGCAAAATTTCTTCGATTAAATCCGCCCATTCCACGATGCAAACTCCCTCGCCGAAAAAATACTCCTCGATGCCGATGTTAAACAGCTCCTCCGGGTCGCTGACCCTGTATACGTCAAAATGATACAGAGGCAGTCTTCCCTCCGTATATTCCTTGACTATGGTAAAGGTGGGGCTGTTTACCCGTCTTTGGATTCCCAAGCCCGCGGCGATATAGGAGGTCAGGGCGGTTTTTCCCGTGCCAAGGTCGCCGATCAGGGCAAGCACGTCACCCTCGCAAAGACCAGCCGCAATCTCCATGCCGAATTTTTTCGTTTCCGCTTCGTTTTTAATTTGTACTGTTCTCTTTATTTCCATAAGCCTTGTGAAGCCCCTCTCGGTGAAGGAAGCCCGAAATCCTCTTATATATTACAAAAGTTATGCCGGAATTTAATACGCCCTTTATCACATTGAACAAAAGGATCAGCGGCATGAGGCTTACGACCATCTCCCGCATAGCCTCGCCGCCGTAATAAAACGGCGTTACGAAATAGTTTGCAAATCCCATTACCACCGTCATCAGCAGCGTTGCCGCAGCCATGGAAAGGATCGCCACCTTTTTCGTCTTGTGGTTGCGATAAATCAGCCCCGCCGTCATCAGGAAAGCGCCCGATGCGATCATGTGCATGATGAAGCCGTATATGCTGTCGCCCCCAAGGAGAAATGCCTGGATCGCGCTGACAACGGTGAGCGCCATCATTCCCGCAGCGGGTCCGAAAGCAAAGGTGGTGATGATGATAGGAATGTCCGCCAGATCATAGGTCAGGAAGGACACCGCCGGTATCAGGGGAAATCTTACGAGCCCCAGTACGCAGGCTACCGCCGCCATCATCGCCATTTTTACAAGTCTGTCCGATTTTGTCTTTTGATTGTTTACATTGTTCATTTCTACAGTTTCCTTTCTTTTTGATTTTGTCCGGTAAATTTGCCGAACTTACTAAGATGTAGTTTGGAAATCTGTCAGGTTACACAAGTAGAGCCTTGATCGGAATCAAGGCTCAAAAAAGCAACATACGAATTTTACGCCTTGCTATGGGAAACCGCTTCCCAAAAGCTTTGCGCATTCTTTGTTTCTCTCATCCGGACTATACCGTCGGTGCAGGAATTTCACCTGCTCGGCGCCATTTGGCGTTCGCGGACTATACCGCCGGTGAGGAATTTCACCTCGCCCTGAAACAGATTATGTTATTATGTTCCCGTATCGGGAAAACTTACGCTAACTATTATAGTCTTCCGAAGTGAGTTTGTAAATAGCTTCCGCATAAATTTTTGTCATTTGCATCAGTCTTTCTATGCTGAGGCACTCGTTTTTCTGGTGCATCAAATCCTCGTCCCCCGGAAACAGCGCCCCGTAGGCGATAATGTTCTCAGCCGCTCTGGCATAGGTGCCTCCGCCGATTACCATCGGCTCGGACTTTGTATCTCCGGTGTGTTTTCGATAAATTTCCACAAGGGTTTTGATCAGCGGATCGTCGGGATCCTTATACACCGGGGCTTGATCCTTCAGCTTCAAAATTCCGAAGTTATACTTTTCGAGGGTTTCCGCCATTCCGTCGTAAACCTCTTCCCCCGTCATGCTCACCGGATATCTCACGTTAATCGTAAGGCTCGCCGCCTTTTCGTTCATCTCCGCCATTCCCACGTTGAAAACCAGCTTCCCGGAGGCTTCGTCCGCGAAATTGATACCCAGTTTTTCACCGTCAAGGCAAAAGCCGATATACTTGTTGTAAAAGTCGATAAAATCATTGTGGTCTTCGTCGACAAAGTTCAGCCTGCCCAGAAAAGCCATCATAATCGAAATCGCGTTAAGCCCCGTCTCCGGTTTCGCTCCGTGGGCGCTTATGCCTTCGGTGGTAATTTCCAGGGATTTTCCCACGCCCTTTGCGTGGATCTTATAGCCGGTTTCTTCCCGAAAAGCAGCGATTTCCTCCCTTACCTTTGCGTATGGAGCCGCCTCGTCCTTTTGGTTTCTGATGACAACTCTGCAAGAATCCGCCACGCTGTTTGCCGCCGCGCCCCCTTTCATGGAGCGAAGTCTAAGACCTTTCGTTTGTGATGTGGCGAATTTTCTTGCCAGCTCAAAGACCAATATGCCCTTTTCCCCGTTGATTACAGGAAAATCCGCGTCCGGTGTAAAGCCGAAATCAGGCTTTCTTACCTTCGAGAAGTAGTAGTCCATGCCCTTCCATGCGTTTTCTTCGTCAAGCCCCAATATGATGCGTATGGTGGCTTTCGGCTGATATTCCGCGTCCTTTAGGGCTTTCATGGCATAGAGACAGGAAATGAGGGGACCTTTGTCGTCAGTGGTTCCTCTGCCGTATAGCTTGCCCTCCGCTACGCTGCCCCCATATGGGTCAAAATCCCAGCCTCCCCCTGCGGGAACCACGTCAAGATGTCCGAGAATGCCGAAAATTTTGTCTCCGGTTCCGGGAAAATCCACATGACCGCCGTAGTTATCCGCGTTGTAGGTTGCAAAGCCCATGCTTTCTGCAAGGGAAAGAAAGGTCGTAAAGGCTTTCTGTACGCCCGCTCCAAAGGGATAAACCTCCCCCTCCGGAGTTTTCACAGGCTCACCCTGCTCGCTTTGGCACTGCAAAAGGGATTGCAGAGAAACGATCATTTCTTCCTTGTTTTGTTCAAGAAATTTTTCGTATTCCATGACTATACGGACTCAACTCCGTTGATTTCAGGATAGCTTTCTTTGAGGATTCTTTCGATTACCGCTTTGAGGGTCATCTGGGCTCCCGGGCAGCCTGCGCAGTGTCCCTGAAGCTTTACCTTAACGATATTGTCATCGGTAAGTTCCACGAATTCAACGTCTCCGCCGTCTCTCTGTAAAAAAGGTCTGATTTGCTCAAGCGCTTCCTGAATTTTCTTTTCCATTTGTTTAAATTCCTTTCGTCTTATAATTTTTTATTTGTTTATCATTTATTTTTTGCTGATTTATTCTTTTTTAATCAATCCACCGTATAGGAGGGTTGGTCAACGCCCCATGCGATATAGTTGATCGTGATGGACTTGGTGGCTTCGTTTTTACCCCCGTAGTTTATCACGCCGGAAGCGCCGCTGAAATTCTTCGTCTGGCTAAGGGCTTCTTTGATATGCACCCCTGCCGGAATCCCGGTTTCCAGAGCGGTTTGAAGGATTTCCTTGGCGGTTCTTCCCTCCGCGTCGGTTGCCGCGTCCTCGGTGAGCTTGTCCGGATCCAGATTCTGAATATTTTCGTAGGCTCTTTCGATGGCGTCGATGGCAAGGCAATAAGCGTCAAATGCCACGGCAGTCCGTTCGGAAGGTTCTTCCGTTTCTCCGTATTTTGCCTTAAAGGCTTCGATAAATTCGTCGGATTTTTCGGTTTCCGCGTTCTGGCTCTGCTCCGTAGGAAATGCCGCCTGAATCCTGCTGTTTCCCTTAAGATAGGAAATGAGTTTCTCGTCATTCCATGCTCTTGTTCCCAGGAAGAGAACGTTCGTAAGATTGCTTTCCGTCGCCTGCTTCATAAATTCGATGGAATTTGCCGCAGAAAGGGTGATAAACACCGTGTCCGCGCCGGAAGCCTTTATGTCCGCAAGGGTCTGGCTGTAGTCGGTGCTGTCTTTGGGAACGGTGAAGGTTCCCGCCACCGCGGAGCTTGCACCCGCCAGTTTTTTGAAGCGATTGGTAAACCGCTTGATGGTAGCCGTAGCCGCGTCGTCGTCCTCCGTCTTGACAGCCGCCGCGAGGGTCTTATTCTGAGAAGTATAGGCAAAGTCCGCCAAAGCGTCTCCCTGCTTTGTCTCGGAGTAGGTGGCGCTGAAATAGTAATCGTTATTCATGGTAATCAGCGGATTGGTGCTGGAAATCGTAATTGCCGGAATGTTATTGGCTTTCGCGTATTTCCCCGCAATCAGCGTAAGGGTCTCCCCGTAGCTGCCCAGAATCACCGAAGGCGCGCTGTTGGAAATCATCTCCTGAATCACGGTTTCGCCGGTATAGATATCCGACTTATTGTCCCCGTAAACAAGCTCCACCTGCTTGCCGCAAGCGGTGGGATAAAGGTCGTGGGCAAGTTCGATCCCCATAAGCTCTTCGTTGCCCTCCGTCTTATTCTTTCCCGAAAGCGGCTCAAAAACCCCGATTTTAATGGTTCTTTCCTGGGCTTTCTTTTCCCCGCTGAAAAACGCATTTTTGAAATTCGTGTAAGTAGTGCAAGCGCAAAGCCCCAGCGTAAGTGAAGCGATCATGCCGCAAGCGAAAACTTTTTTTACTACTTTATTCATATCCTATTCCCCTAAATATGCCTGTTTTACTCTCTCGTCCGAAAGCAGAGCCTTGCCCGGTCCTGCCATGGTAATGTTCCCCGTTTCCATTACATAAGCGTAATCCGAAATTTCAAGCGCCGCATTGGCGTTTTGCTCGATAAGAAGCACATTTACCCCCGCTTCTTTTATCTGCTGAATAATCGTGAAAATATCCTTGATGATCAGCGGTGCAAGTCCCAGTGACGGCTCGTCCAGCATAAGCAGCTTCGGCTTACTCATCAGCGCCCTGCCTACCGCAAGCATCTGCTGCTCGCCGCCGGAAAGGGTAGCTCCCAGCTGCCAAGTTCTTTCCTTCAGACGAGGGAAAAGGCTGTAGACCCATTCTCTGTCCTTTGCGATCTGCTCCTTGTCCTTTCTCAGGTAAGCCCCCGCCGAAAGGTTTTCTTCTACCGTAAGGTCCGGGAAGATCTTGCGCCCCTCCGGACATAAAATGATGCCTTCTCCCACGATGTCCTTTGTTTTCATGGACGTAATATCCGTATCGTCCCAGTAAACGCTTCCCTCGGTTTTGCCCACCAGCCCCATGATTGCTTTCAGGGTCGTGGATTTTCCCGCTCCGTTTGCGCCGATGAGGGAAATAATCTGCCCGTCTGGAACGTCAAGGCTTACGCCGTTAAGGGCGTGAATACCGCCATAATATACGTGTAAATCTCTGATTGCCAGCATTATTCATCCACCCCCAAATATGCTTCAATTACCGCAGGATTGTTCTGAATTTCCTCCGGCGTGCCGTCTGCGATCTGTCCGCCGTAGTTCAGTACGTAAATATGGTCGCAAATTCCCATAATTACCTGCATATGGTGTTCTATCATCAAAATGCTCAGGTCAAACTCGTCCCGGATCCTGCCGATAAAGTGCATCAGCTCGTCGGATTCCTGCGGGTTCATGCCTGCCGCCGGTTCGTCCAAAAGCAAAATTTTCGGGTGAGTGGCAAGGGCTCTTGCGATTTCCAAGTGCCTCTGCTTGCCGTATGGAAGCGATGTGGAAAGGTCGTCCTTGTTTTCGTAAAGGTCAACCTTTTTGAGAAGGGCTTCCGCCTCTTCAATCATTTTCTTTTCTTCGGCTCTTGCGGTTTTCGACTTGAAGGTCGCCCCGAGAACGCTTTGTTTCTGGTTCATGTGCATGGCAACCAGAACATTTTCCAGCACCGTCATTTCCTTGAACAATCGGATATTTTGGAAGGTTCTGGCAACTCCCAGCTTTGTCACCTTGTCCGGTGTGAGAACGATGGTCTCTTTATAATCGCCCTGATGTTTTCCTTTGTATGTGCCTGCCATCTTGCCCTTCGGGTAATTTTCGATTTCAACGACTCCGTTGATGGAAACCGCGCCGTTTGTAGGCTCGTAAACCCCGGTCACCACGTTGAATGCGGTGGTTTTGCCCGCGCCGTTGGGTCCGATCAGTCCGACGATCTCGTTTTTATGAACCTCCAGGTTCAGGTTATCTACGGCTACAACTCCGCCGAACTGCATGGTTATATCGGAGAGCTTTAATACTACGTCTTTTGCCATATTACCGCGCCTCCTTTTCAAATACTACCACATGGTCATAGACCGGAAGCGGCGTGAAAAGCTTTTCTCCTGCCGCAAGAGCAACGCCGCCTGCCGCCTTTTTCTCTGCGGCTTTCGCCTTCGCTTCCTTGTTTGCTTCTCTCTTTAGCTTGTGCTCCGCAAGCTGTGTCTTTTTCTTTGCCGGCCACCCCTTTATTCTCTGCGGAAGGGTCTTGAACCAGCGAATGATGCCGTCCCAGGAAAATTCCTTCGTGCCCATGATGCCCTTTGCGAAGAAAAGTACGACGATCATGATCAGAATCGCGAAAACGACCTTACGGAAGCCTGCCCGCATGAGGGTGGACTGGATTCCCAGCCATTGCCCCTGGTCAAGACCTCTGAGGAGCCACTCGTTCAGCCCGATAAAGATAAAGGAACCGATAATCGAGCCGGTAATGGACCCGATCCCGCCGATAACCACGATGAGCAAAATCTCGTAAGTCATATTCGTGGTGAAGGTGGACGCCGTGGCGGAATTTTGGAACATAGCCAGCAGCGCGCCGCCAACCCCTGCGAAGAAGGAGGAAATGACGAAAGCAAGCTCTTTGTGCTTGAACAGGTTTACGCCCATGGCCTCCGCCGCGATCTCATCATCGCGAATCGCCTTGAAAGCTCTGCCATATGTGGAATTTATCAGTAAAACGATCAGCCCGATGCACACCCCCGAAAAGATGATCGGGAACAGCGCAGTGCTGTACGTGGCAAATTCTCGCAAAATGTTGGAACCGTTTGTTACAGGACCGATGGTGTTCCACTGGAATACCGCCCTCAGGATTTCCGCAAATCCCAGAGTTGCAATGGCAAGGTAGTCGGATTTCAGTCTCAGCACCGGAATACCGATCAGGTACGCGATAAGCCCCGTAAGCGCTCCCGCAAATATTATCAATAGGAAGATACCCGCATATTCTCCGATCAAACCGCCGAAGCTGCCTTCACCGCCCAGGGCGTTCATCAAAATGTCCGGAATGGAGAACTGAAAGAGCCCTCCGTTAAAGTATTGATAAACCGCAGCGTGTTGATCCGCCGGAATGGAGAAAATTGCGTAGGCATAAGCGCCGATGAGCATGAAGCCCGCCTGTCCCAGAGAGAAAAGCCCCGTAAAACCGTTCAGCAGGTTCATGGAAACCGCAACCAGCGCATAAATTGAGCCTTTTTCGATCACTTTTACCAGCATACTCCACTGGGAAGTCATGGGAATCAGGGTGTCGCCCAGATATACCAGCACAAGAAAGACCAAAATGGCAATCATGCTGTAGAGGGTCTTTTGTTTTTTCGATAATGTCTTTTCCATCTTTGCCCCTCCTTATACCTTGTTGATGTCTTTCTCGCCGAAGATTCCCGTAGGCTTTACCATGAGAATGACGATGAGAAGTACGAATGTAAACGCGTCTGAGAAGGTTGTCCAGCCTGCGCCCTTGATGATGTTTTCGCAGACGCCGATGACGAAGGCTCCCACAACTGCTCCCGGAACCGAGCCGATTCCGCCGAATACCGCTGCAACGAATGCTTTTAGCCCCGGCATCGCTCCCGACATAGGGTTTACGCCGGTGTAGTTCGAGAAGAACAGCACGGAGCCCACCGCTGCAAGGAAGGAGCCGATGACAAAGGTCACGGCAATAACTCTGTTGATGTCGATTCCCATAAGCTCGGAAGTTTCAAAATCTCGGGAAACCGCCCGCATCGCCATACCGATTTTTGTGTGATTGATGAGAAGTACCAGCAGCACCACCAGTCCGATGGTAAGGAACGGGGTGATAACCGTTACCATCTTTGTATGGGCGCCCAGAACCGTCACGGTCTTTTGCAGGAACGGGATCGACGGATAAGTTTTCGTCAGTCCTCCTGTGATGTACAGGGCGATGTTCTGCAAGAAATAGGATACGCCGATTGCGGAAATCATAATCGACATTCTCGGCGCCTGTCTGAGCGGTCTGTAGGCCACACGTTCAATGGTGCAGCCCAGCACAACCGTAAAGACGATAACGAGGACAATGCTCACCCAGATCGGCAGCACCGTCACCAGATAAATCATAACAAGACCAGCCATCATAAACATATCGCCATGGGCGAAGTTAATCAGCCTTAGAATGCCGTAAACCATCGTATACCCTATCGCGATGAGAGCATACTGACCGCCTACGGAAATTCCGGCAAGTATATATGGCAGCCATTTTGTAATTAGTTCCATGTTTAACCTCCAAAATAATCATAAAAGACAGGACGCTTAACAGTGAATCGTCCTCTCCTTCATGATTTTTCTAAAAATTCTTAAAAATCCTGCGGAAAAAACTTTCCCCCATAATACGACGATAAGCGGGAGGATAATCCCCCCGCTATAGCCCTGAAGTCATATAAAATATGTATCTGATTTCAAAAAGCAAATCGTATTTTTTTATTATTCGATTGTCTGCGTCTTAACGAATTCCCACTGACCTGTCTCGGTGTTGCAGTGCTTGATAACAGCTTCAGTCTTTTCTGCATCGCCTGTTTCGTTAAACTTCACAGTACCGCAAACTCCGCCTTCGTATACCAGGTCAGGAAGTGCCGCAAGGACATCCGCAGGATCTGTGGAGCCTGCTGCCTGAAGTGCTGCAAGAGCAACGAAGTATGCGTCATATCCCATGGCCGTTACAGCTGCAACGATGTCGTCACCGCCGTTGTTTGCCTTAGCGGTGGAATCGGAGTTGATCCATTCTTTGATGCCTTCGTCAAATGTCGGGTTACCGCCTTCCTGATAGAAGGTAGTTACATTGATTTCGAGGTCTTTACCCTTAGCAGCGTTAAGAATTACATTGGAGTCCCAAGTGTCCCCTGCAAGGATCGGCATTCCCAGCTTCTGAGCCTCAGCCTGGTCGATGATGAGCGCCGCAGCTTCGGTGGATACCGGTGAATAGAATACATCGCAGCCCTTGGATTTTGCGTTGGCTACGTAGGAAGTGAAGTCGGAGTTGCCCTGTGGAAACTGCTCTTCAACAACCGTGCCGCCGAGTTTTTCGAAAGCGTCAACGAAGTAGTTAACAAGACCTACGGAGTAGTCGTCTCCCAGCTTGGAGAGGCAATATGCCTTTCTTGCGCCGTTTTCATAAGCGTAATTGGCAAGTACCGTGCCCTGGAACGGGTCAAGGAAGCAAATACGGAAGTAAACCGGGTTGCCTTCTGTTACCTGCGGGTTGGTGCAAGTTACGCCGATGGCAGGAACCCCTGCTTCTTTGAATACCCTACCTGCTGCGATGGAAACTGCGGAGCCGTAGGAACCGAGTACCACGGATACGCCTGAGGATACGAGATCCTGCGCAGCGGAGATACCCTTGTTGGTATCGGATTCGTTATCAGCGGTTACAAGTTCTACCTTGTAAGTTTCGCCGTTGATGTCAACGGTAGGCTGAACCTTGTTAGCGTACTGGATTCCCAGTACTTCCTGCTTGCCGCCTGCGCCGTTGTCCCCGGAAGCCGGTTCAAACACGCCGATTTTCACTGTGCCTGCATATTCCTCTGAGTCGCCGCTGCCGCCGCAGCCTACCGCAAACAGGGAGAAAATCATCACAAGCGCCAATAATAAAGCAACTTTCTTTTTCATTTTCTAATGTCCTCCTAATTTTAATCGGTTACAAATATGCAGTAATTATATACCTATTTTCGGCGCAATGCAAGCATTTTTCGTTTTTTTGTCCAAAAATAACAATTTTTTTGCTCGAAAAATGTTTTTTCGCAATAATTGTTTGAATTTCAGGACAACATTCTTCCATTTTTTATCATTTTATGGTTTTGCCGACGCCTTTCCGGATTTTGCTGTTTTTACTCCGGTTTGCTCCGGTTTACTCCGGCTGTTTCAGTCCCAGCGCGTGGCTTACCGGAAGGGAGAAGACGATGGACTGCGCCTTGCTTTCCAGTCCTGCCTTTTCCATGATCGCTTTCATTATATTATTTCTTCCCTGCGCCGGTGTGACGAGAAGGTGAATTTCCTTTTCCGATGCGATGGAGAATCCGAAAAACTTTTCGGTATACTCCGCCCCGGTTCCCTTCGCCTTAATCACGGTGCCGCCGCCGGCTCCCGCCTCTCGCGCCGCGTCCATGATCAGGTCGCTGTAGCCTTCGTTTGCTATTACAAAAATAAGTTCATGTTCTGTTTTTACGGACATTCTCTTGATCCTTTCCGCCTCGTCGTGGCTTCTCTGAGTTGTGTCGACGGCTTGACCGTCCAGCATATATTCAAGGCTTCGTTTTCCGCCTATCGTGTTAAGGGGCACCACCGCCACAATTCCGTTGCCCGGAATGTCGATATACATTTTGCGCTTGAACGCCTTTAGGAGCGGCAAAAGTCCCGTTTCCGTAACCACTCCCAGCACGATGGACTTTTCCGAGGGGCTGAGCAGCATATGTTCGAGGATTTCTCCCGTTGCCGTGCCTTGCCCCAGCACGATGTCCGTCGTAAAGACGTTGTTTTCCCGAAACAGGTTGATCGCCGTTTCGGTTCTTTCTCTGTCGGTAATGACCATGACCATATTCAATCCTTCCATGGCGCTCCTCCTATAATTCTATGATGTCGTAATCGGCATAATCTCTGATGTAATCCTGAACCAGCGAACGGGCTTTTTCTTCTCTCTTTTTGCGGAGCTTGTATTCTACTCCCAGAAGCTGAATGGTTATCAGCGGCGTCATGGCGACCATCGCCACAACCCCGAAAGCATCGCTTACGATTCTGTCCGCTCCGCCAATCGCCTCGCAGGCTCCCATTGCAAAGGGAAGCAGGAAGGTTGCGGTCATCGGTCCGGAAGCCACTCCGCCGGAGTCGAAGGCAATCGCCGTGAAGATTTTCGGCGCCGCGAAGCTGAGTCCCAGAGCAAGGGCGTAGCCCGGCACCAGGAAATACATGACCGAAATTCCCGTAAGCACTCTTATCATGGCAAGGGCAAGGGAAGTCGCCACGCCGATGGAAAGGGAAAGTTCCATCGCCCTTGCGGGAATGCTCCCTGCCGTCAGTTCCTCCACCTGCTTGTTGAGTACATGAACCGCAGGCTCCGCTTTTACGATATAATAGCCGATGAGCATGGCAATGGGAAGCAAAATCCAGTTGTAATCAAGCGCTCCGATAATATAGCCGATGTAATTTCCCACCGGCATAAAGCCCACGTTTACTCCCGTCAGGAACAGCACAAGCCCGATATAAGTGAACAAAAGTCCGACGGTTATGCTCTTGAGCTGGCGCTTGCTTAGCTTGATATAAACCGCATTAAACAGGAAGAAAAACAGGATAATCGGAGCCAGTGCTATGGCAACCTCCTCGATATACTGAGGAAGGGCTTTCACGAACAGCAGAATCATGTCCTGGGAATCTTCCATTTCCGGAATGGTTACCGGAACATAGGCGCCCTCCGTGGGATAAAGCAGTCCCAGTACCAGCACCGCCATAATCGGTCCGATGGAGCAAAGGGCTACAAGCCCAAAGCTGTCATCTCCCGCGTGTCTGTCGCTTCGTATGGAGGAAACGCCCACACCCAGCGCCATGATGAAGGGAACCGTCATCGGTCCCGTGGTCACTCCGCCGGAGTCAAATGCCACCGCCCAGAAGTTCTTCGGCACCAGCATGGCAACTCCGAATACCACGATATAAAATCCGATGAGCAGGGTGTTCAGGCTGATTCCGAAAAGGATTCTCAGCATGGCAATCACAAGGAACACGCCTACCCCCAGCGCAACCGCACCGATAAGCACCAGATTCGGCACTGTGGGAACCTGGTTGGCGAGAACCTGAAGGTCAGGTTCGGAAACCGTGATAATGACTCCCAAAAGAAAGCTGACGAAAACGATCAGCCAAAGCTTTTTTGATTTTGTGATGCAGCTTCCCACCTTGTTTCCGATGGGGGTCATGGCGGTATCCGCACCTAGGGTAAAGAACGCCATGCCGATGATCAGCATCGCCGCTCCGGTCAGAAAGGACATGAGCATATTGTTGGGAATCGGCGAAATGGTAAAGCAAAGCACCATAACGATCAGCGTTATCGGAAGCACAGAGGAGAGGGCTTCCCTAAATTTGTCCCGCAATAAATTATTGTTGTTCAAGGGGGTCCTCCTTTCAGGTAAGACTTTTAAAGATATTTCGTTCTTATAATTTTCGGGGTGCAGGCAAGACCGCGCTCGCCGGGGATTTCAGGCTTCTATCCGTTATCCTTGGCTGCGGCTTTCGATTGCCGGTTGTCCTTCGGCGTTTCACCGTGGCAGCTTTCGCGACTCTCCTGATGCAACACCCCATTTTATTATATAGGTTTTATGTGAAGCGCGCCAGATAATTTTTTGTTAAATTTGTTAAGGCAATTGCGTCC
>CAVHEY010000007.1:0-22633 GCA_963635155.1 Bacteroides stercoris | reverse complement strand
GTACTCACGTACGCCAAGTACGCTCCGTTCCGCGAAATCTTGTTTCCTAGCGGTGAACGAAAAATCCTGCGTCTATCGCAATACAAAAGATGACGAAATCAAAGTCGGCGACAAATTCTTAAAGAATTATGTACGCCGACTTTCTTGGTTGCCGTATTCTTATAAGCTTTTAGTTTTTCTTCAGCTTGCCCTCCACGATCATGCGGGCGATTTTCTCGGCACAGAAAGCCACCGCCGTAGCGCAGTGGAAGGTTCCGTTATGCTCCGCATATCCGGCATCGCCCTCCGGCGTTTTCCAGTCATATACGGCGCCCATATTGTGAATCATAACCTCGGAACAGAGGATTCCGTCATATTCCTTGCGGAATTCTTCCACCAGTTCCCGAACCATTTGGTGGCATTTGTCATAGTCGCCCCCAAGGTCATCGATTGGTCTGCCGTAGCAAAGGCTGATTGCCCAAGCCGCAGCGTTCAGCGCTCCGCAGGTTCCGAGAAGCGAGCAGCCGCACCCGCCGGCAATACCGAAACAGCCCTGAAGCATATCTTTCGTAATTCCCAAATCCGGGAAAGCCTGATACAAACCGTTGAGGCAGCTTTGAATACAGTTGCCGTAGTCCGTTTCCGTCTGGAAACCGACGTCCATCGCTTTTTTCACAAGCGCTTCTTTTTCTTCGTTGGATAATTTCGTATAATCCTGCATAATACTCGCCTTCTTTCTCTTTATTCAAGTGTTTCCTGCAAATTTTCGGCAGTTTGCCGCCAGCAATATAAAATATAATCAATAACCACATTTTAGTTTACTTTTTAACAAAAAACAAGAAAATCGGTCAAATAGCAAGAAAATCGACAATGCAATAAGAGAATTGCCCCGGGAAAGATTGTATTTATCCACCGAAAATGTTACTATTGCTTTATAGGTAGAAAAATTGCCGACGCGGCATTTTACGAGGGAGGAAATAGTGATGAAATTACTTGTTATAGGCGGTTCGGCAGGCGGCGCGTCCGTCGCTGCCAGAGCGCGCAGATTAAATGAAGAAGCGGAAATTACGATTTTTGAAAAGGGCAGAGACGTTTCATTCTCGAACTGCTCGCTTCCGTATTATACCGGGGGCGTTGTGGAAAGCAGCGAAGACCTGATCATGATGTTTCCGGAGGATTTCAAGGCAAAACACAATATCGACGTTTACACTCAGACCGAGGTCTTGTCCATTGACCGGGATAAAAAGACCCTTGCGGTGAAGGATTTGCGCAGCGGCGAGATAAGGGAAGAAGCCTACGACAAGCTGGTGCTTGCAACGGGTACGGAACCGGTGCTTCCAAGGAGCATCGCGGGCATAGACGCGCAGAATGTATTCACCATTCGCAATGTGACGGATATCGAGCGCCTGCAGGCGAAGCTGACTCAAGCCTCCACGAAGGACGTTGCGGTAGTGGGGGGAGGATTCATCGGCGTGGAGGTTGCCGAAAATTTAAGAAAAATCGGTAAAAACGTTACCTTGATAGAGGGAACCAACCAAATTTTGGCGCCTTACGATTACGACATGGTGCAAATTTTGCACAAGGAGCTTGACGACAACGGCGTTTGCCTGCGCCTGTCGGCTACGGTAACCGCAATCACCGACGGAAAGGTTAAGGCGACATATGACGGAAAGGAATTTGAAGTTCCGGCAGATGCGGTCATCATGGCTGTAGGCGCAAGACCGAAGACCGAGCTTGCAAAGGCTGCGGGGCTTACCATCGGCGAAACCGGCGGAATTTGGGTTGACCACAATTACAGAACCAGCGATAAGGATATTTACGCCATCGGCGACGCCATCGAATCATACAACGCCCTCGCCCACGCACCGGGCAGAATCGCCCTGGCAGGACCTACCCAGAGACAGGCAAGAGCGGCGGCAGACCATATCTTCGGAATCTACGACGCAAACAAGGGCTATATCGGCTCCTCCTGCATCAAGGTTTTCGGCAAGAACGCGGCTTGCACGGGGCTGTCCGAAAAAGAAGCAAAGCGGCTGGGCTATTCCTACGACTCCGTTCTGGTCTTTCCGATGGATAAGGTGGGAATTATGCCGAATGCAAATTATATGGTCTTCAAACTGGTATTCGAGGTGCCTACGGGAAGAATTCTCGGCGCGCAGGCAATGGGCGCGGGAGAATGCGATAAACGGGTGGACGTAATCGCAGCCATGATCACCATGGGCGGAACCCTGGAAGACCTGAAAGAACTGGAGCTTTGTTACGCTCCGCCGTTCTCCACGGCAAAAGATGTCGTAAACATGGCGGCGCTGGTGGGACTGAATGTGCTGAACGGCAGAATCAAACAGGTTCACGTGGATCAAGTCAGAGAACTCGTGGAGCAGGGAGCCTATATTATCGACGTCAGAGGAGCCGGAGAGCTGAAAGCGGGACATCTTAAGGGCGTGCATCACATTCCGCTTAATGAACTCAGAGACAGAATTGATGAAATCCCAAGGGACATTCCGGTATACCTGCATTGCAGATCCAGCCAGCGTTCCTACTACGCAAACTGCACCTTGATCGAAAATGGCTTCACCAATGTGTATAACATCAGCGGCTCCTTCCTTGGCATCAGCCTTTACGAATATTTTAACGACAAGACCCAGGGAAGGGAACCGATCGTGACGCAATATAATTTTGAATAATTTTTGAATCCGAAGGGAATCGGTTGCGCCTCTTGTGAATTTTCGGTGAAGTTTTAGCAAGGAAATTATGAAACAGTGCAAGAAAATAAAGAAAAATTTTTCAAACTATGCTAAAATACTTAGCATAGAATTAACAGGACTGAACGAGCAAAAGAGCAAATAGCAAGGGCTAAAGAGCAGAACCCTTACGGGGTGATTACGTATAGGAGGCTTATATGGTAGAGAAGGCTGTTGCAGAGAGAATTGACGGTATCGTAAATGAAATTGCTCCCGAAATCAAAGAGCTTGCGAAGAAAATCTTTGAGAATCCGGAAACGGGCAAAAACGAGGTGAAAGCCTGCGAGTGGCAGTGCGAGCTTCTTGCAAAGTACGGCTTTGAGGTGGAAAAGGGATTTTGCGGAATTCCTACATCGTACAGAGCCGTATATAGGGGCAAAAAGCCGGGTCCCAAGATCGCGATGCTGGCGGAATACGACGCGCTTCCGGGCATCGGACATGCCTGCGGACACAATTTGATCGCCGCCATGTCGGTGGGAAGCGGAATCGCCATGCGGGAATTTGCCGACGAATTTGGCGCGGAGATTTATGTCATCGGAACCCCTGCGGAGGAAAGCGACGGCGCAAAGGTTGAAATGTCCGAAAAGGGCGCCTTTGACGACATGGACGTTGCCATGATGGCGCATCCGTCCTTCAAGGACGCGGAATCCTTGAACACCTCGGCGGTAGGCTGTATTCAAGCGGAATTTTTCGGCAAAACGGCTCACGCAGCGGCTTGTCCGGAAGAGGGAATCAACGCTCTCGATGCCATGATCAACTTCTTCAACCTGATGAACGCTTTCCGGCAGCAGACCAAGCCCGACGTAAGATTCCACGGCATTATCAAAGAGGGCGGACTGGCTCCCAACGTAATTCCGGATTACACCAAGGCGTTGGTATATATAAGAGCCGCGAAGGTATCTGCCATGAGAGAGGTTCGGGAGAGACTTTGCGACTGCGTGAAAGGCGCGGCACTGGGAACAGGCTGCAAGTACGAGATTTCCGAACCGGAAGCGCCTTTTAAGGACACCTGCAGCAATCAGTATTTGTCGAAGCTTGTGGCAGGCAATTTGGAGATGATGGGACACGATTTGATGCACCTCGATGCAAGGACCACCTCGCCGGGTTCCTCGGATATCGGAGACGTAAGCTATCGCTGCCCGGCTGTCCAGCTTACCTGCGGCATGAATCCAAAGGGCGACAAGACCTATTACGCCGCCCACACGAAGGAATTTGCGGAACACGCGGGAAGTGAAACCGCGGCGGAAAACGCCCTGGATTTCGTAAAGGCATTCGCCATGACCGCCTACGAGCTGATGACGGAGCCTGCGCATCTTGCGGCGATAAAAGAAGAATTTAAGACGGTAGGGCAGGAAACGTCCGGCGACGAAAGACTGCCGCTTTAACGATAACGGATATATCGGAGCAAAAGGAGGATAAACATGGATCAGTATGCACAGATGAAGCAAAAAATTATAGAGAAGGTGGAAGCGAACTGGGCGGAGCTTGTCGCCCTCAACGACGACCTTGCGGATCACCCTGAAATTTCGGGACAGGAGTTTGAAACTTCCCGCAAAATCGTTGAACTTTTGAAAGGAAAGGGCTTCGCCACCGAATATCCTTTTGATGGGATAGAGACCGCTTTCAGAGCCATTTACGGTCCGAACAATCATAAATACAAGGTTGCCATTCTGACAGAATACGACGCGCTGCCTGACATCGGGCACGCTTGCGGTCACTGCGTCAGCGGCTCAATCAGCGTCCTTGCGGGCATCGCTGTGGCGGAGCTTCAGGAAGAGCTTAACGCGGACATTCACGTGATAGGAACCCCAATCGAAGAAACCGACGGTGCGAAGACCAAGATGACTTCGGACGGCGTTTTCGATAATTACGATATGGCAATCATGATTCACCTTTACGACCAGAATCTCATCTATTGTACGCTGAACGGACTCATTTCGTGGCAGTACAATTTCCACGGCAAAACCGCCCACGCTTCGGCGGCGCCTTGGGAGGGCAGAAACGCACTGAACGCGGCGCAGCTCATGTTCCACGGGGTGGATATGCTTCGCCAGCACGTGACTCCGGACGTGAGAATGCACGGAATTTACAAAAAAGCCGGGGAGACCCCGAATGTGGTTCCGGAGGAAGCCAGCGTTCACTTCTATATGAGATCCATAGACAAGGCGAACCTGCAGGAAGTTCACCGGAAGGTGGACGATTGTGCCCGGGGCGCTGCAATTGCGACCCAGACTACATGGGATACCTTTGAAGTGGAAGCGGCTTATGACAGCCTCAAGAGAAATCATGCAGGCGAAGACGCCTTGACCGAGGTTTATAACGAGCTTGGAATCGAGCTTAACGGCGACCCGGATAAGCTTTTCGGTTCCTCGGATATCGGAAACGTCAGCTTCGTTTGTCCGGCATTCCACCCTACGCTGCAAATCGTAGAACCGGGAGTTGCCATTCACACCAGAGAATTTGCCGACGCGGTAAAAACCGACAGAGCCCACAACGCCATCAAGCTGGGAGCAGAGGTAATCGCCTTTGACATAGCGAAGATTTTCTCCGACGAAGCCAGAATCAAGGCGATGAAAGAGGACTTTGACAAGCAATAACAGATAATAAATAAAGGAGGATGGGGGAAAGATGAATGCAAAAACAATTCTGAAGGATTTGGTTGGTTTTAATACCATCGCAGACAAAGAAAACAAGCAGATCATGGACTATATCGACGATTTCCTTTCGAAACTCGGATTTTCCGTTGAGAGACTGAAAAACAGCGAAAACGGAAAGGAAGTTCTCGTGGGAAAATACGGCGATACTCCCGCCATCGGATTTCTCGGACATACCGACACCGTTGACATAACCAAGGGCTGGGTAACCGAGCCCCATACCCTGACGGAAAAGGACGGGGTGCTGTACGGACTGGGAGCCTGCGACATGAAAGGCGGAATCGCCGCATTTCTTGCCGCCATCGCAAATACAGACCTTACGAAACTGAAAAAAGGAATTGCGGTTTACTGTACCTATGACGAGGAAATCATGTTCGGCGGCGTAAAGGATTTGGTTGCGGCAGGCACCATGTTCCCGCCCCACGTGATAATCGCAGAGCCTACGGATCTCATACCGATGATCGGCTCCAAGGGGCTTCTCGAATACATCTTTACCTTTACGGGAGTCACCACGCATTCCAGCATGCCAATCGACGGCAAAAGTTCCAACAAGAACGCCGTAAGATTTCTTAACCGCATGATGGATTTTGAGGAGGAGCTTCGGAAAAATCCGAACCCGTTTTTCGGCGTTCCTTATCCGACCATGAACATCGGAATTATTGAGGGCGGCACCTCCATCAACAAGGTACCGGACAAGACGACGGTATATCTTGACTTCCGCATCTGCGACTCGGAGAAGGAGTATCCGAGGATTAGAAAAGCCGTTGACGAGGCATTGGAAGGACTTGACGGCACATATGAAATCATCAACGACATAGCATCGTTCCAAAACAGGAGCGAGCTGGTTCAACTATACGAAGAAAAAACCGGGAAAAAAGGAATGCCTTTCTTCGGGATAACGGAGGCTTCGTTCTTTGAGGGCGACCGGGTTATCTTAGGTCCCGGACCAATGACCGCGCATGAAGCGAACGAGCATATCACGGTAGAGTCTTTGGAAAGCGCGACAAAGCTCTACGAGGATATGATTCGCAAGCTGTGTGAATAATCAATACAGTTTATGATTCGTTATTTCATTTATTTCATTTTAAAGACAGAAAAGGAGGACGATTATGAGTAAAGGTCCAAAAATCGGCGAGAAGAAAAAATTTAATCTTCCGCATACTTTTATTATCTTATTCGCAATCATCGTAATCTGCGCGCTCCTGACATGGATTATTCCGGCAGGCTCATTCGACTATCAGGAGAATGCTGATGGCAGGCAGGTTGCAGTCGCAGGCACTTGGCACGAAGTTGATGATGTGTCACCGGTAGGCCCTTTCAGAGTTTTCGAGCTCGTATATGAGGGCATGGTCGACGCCGCAGACATTTCGTTCCTTGTATTCATTACTTATGCTTCCGTAGTATTCGTAATCAAATCCGGCGCATTCGACGGTGCTGTTGCAGCACTTCTGAGACTTTTCAAAGGAAAAAGTTCTCTGATTACCATTCCGATTTTCATGCTGTTAATCGGACTTGGTTCATCGACAATCGGTATGTTCGAGGAGTGGCTCCCGTTCATTCCTGTATTTGCCGCCATTTATGTGGGCATGGGCTATGACGCGCTGGTAGGTCTTGCGGTTATCGCATTCGGTGCCGGCATGGGATATTCCGGCGCTATGATGAACCCATTCACGGTAGGCGTAGCCCAGGGTATCGCAGAGGTAACCTACATGTCAGGCTCCGGCTACCGTCTCATCTGCCACCTTTGCATGTGGGCAGTTGCAGCAGCGGTTACCATGAAATATGCAGCCAAGGTTCACGATGACCCGACGAAGTCATATCTGTACGGCACAAAGCTTGAGGAGATCTCAACCGAAAAGGCTGTTGATGTAGAAAACCTCGAGTTCGGTATCAAACAGAAGCTGGTACTTGCCGACCTCATCATCACGATTCTGCTGGTTGTTTACGGCGTAATCAAGCTTGGCTGGTACTTCTCCCAGATCTGCGCCATCTTCCTTATCATGGCAATCGTTTGTGCGATTATCATGAGATGGGATCTCAACACCATCGGTACTACCTTCGCAACAGGCTTCCAGGAAGCTACTACGGCGGCGATCATGATCGGTATTGCCCGTGGCGTTAAGCTGGTACTGGTTGAAGGCGGCATCATCGATACCGTTGTATACGGTTTCACCCTTCCGCTTTCGCAGCTTCCGGTTTGGCTTTCTGCCGTTGCAATGCTCATCATGCAGACATTGCTCAACTTCTTCATTCCGTCAGGTTCCGGTCAGGCAGCGGTTTCGATGCCGATCATGGCTCCTGTAGCAGACCTGCTTGGAATGACCAGAGACACAGCAGTACTTGCCTTCCAGTTTGGTGACGGTTTATCCAACATCATCTGGCCGACAGCCTACGCTGCGGTAATGGCAGGTCTTGCAGGCGTTCCGCTTGAAAAATGGTGGAAGTTCGCATTCAAGCTGTTCGGAATTATCCTTGTAGTTCAGGCAATCTTGATGGTAATTGCAGTAGCAATCAATTTCGGAGGCTAAAACAGGCGCCTCATTGGCGCCCGCCGAAGAACAGGTTTCGAATCATAAAACTGCAACAATATGTAAAATATTTTATAGAGAGCTGCCGCACGGCTATGGATTGAAAAATCTGGCCGCAGCGGCAGTTTCTCTTTTATCTGTCATATCGTCATTGTCAAATTTGACTGATCAAAGCCAGCTGCACGCCCACGCCCTTGATGGAGAAATTTATGTGAAAGCTTGTGCGAACGTCTTCTTGATAGATGTCCAGCTGAGGCGCCGTCGGAATCATGTTTCGCAGCAAATCTTCAAGGTCAATGTTTTCTTCGAAGTTCAGGGAAGCAAGATAGGTGAACAGGTCAACCGAACGATCCATAGAGTATTTCATGACGCCGTAATTTCCGGGAGGCAGATTGATGCTGAGGCTCAGGTCAATTTCATCTTTAAATTCGTTCAGAACGGTTCTTACCCGATGCAGCGTTGACGACTCTTTGCAAAGACTTTGTATGCTATCGTTATAGTTATACACAATCGCCGCAAAGGTCTCCGGTTCTGCATTCCGCAGACGAATGACGCAATAACCCTTGCCGCGGCAAAGCACGTCTCCCCGCAGGTGTGAAAGCGCTTGATACACGTAGAAAGAGGTCTTTTTGATCCCGCAGGAGGTAAGAAGCGCCGGAGAGCCTTTTAGGATTTTTCCTTTCCCCTCAGATTCTTCCTCTTCAGAAGTGCCGGTGTCGCTGTCCCGCAGTCGCAGGGTAAGCTCCGATTCGCCCCTGCGAAGCGTTCTGCTCAAAATATAAATCGGCGCGGCGATGGAATCGTTGCCGTAGGATACGAAACTTCCGGTCTCCGGAGCCGGCTTTTGCGTTGCCGCAAATCCGGCGTATGTCAGCATTTCCAGAAGCCTTTGGATTTCCTCCGCCGAATCCTCCGGATATTCCAGCAAGGTTACCGCCTCGGGGCAAAGGAGCTCCAGCCAGTGGAAAAGCCCAAACCGCATACTGCGAAAATCCTCGAGGGTGATCTGGACATTTAATTTGAAGTCGATTTCATCTATCCCCGGCGCCTCCCGGTCTGCGCTTATTTCCAGCTTTAGACTGCTGACGGTGGACAAGCTGTTTTGCTGGGAATTCAGAGAGGAAAGGGCGGTTTTTATCAGAGAAATAATCGTGCCCGAAGGGACAGGTCTCAGGACTTCGGGACGAAGCTCGCTTTTTACCATGGGCTTAAAGTGGGCGCGATGCGCCTCCGGGGTACGCTTGAACCATTTATAGAAGTATTTCTTATAGTAGGAGGTGGCGGAAAAGCCCACGTCCCGGGCAATTTGGCTGATTTTCTTGTTCGTGTCCAAAAGCTCGATCTCCGACCATTCCACCCGGGCAAAGCACAAAAATTCGCGAAAGCTCATGCCGGTGCAGTCTTTGATGAGGTGGGAGATGTAAAATTCGCTGAGATGCTCCATTTCGGCAAAGTCCTTCAGTGAGATCTTATCCGCATAGTATTGATAAATATAGGTAATGATACGGCTGATGCGCTCGGTGATGGTCTGGTCGCCGCTTTCAAAGTTAACCACCATATCGTTTTCAAAGACAAAGAGATTAAAATACTTGTCCAGATATTTGATAATGTCGGCAATCAGATAGGTACACTCGCTTTTGTAATTGAAGCTCTTGATCTCATAGGCAAGCAAAATCTGCAACAGCTTTTCCCGCAGATGGTCGTGACGCTTCGTACCGGGCTTGTTGGAATAAGTCCGGTAACACGCCTTGCTCAGAGACGGAAAGTATTGCGAAAAATAGTGGGTGCTGATTTGAATCAGTGCGACGATGTTTTCTTTTTCCGTCGCCAGAAGGCTGTGTACCTCGTGTCCGGCGTTGGTGAAAATGTCCCCCTCTTTCAGCAGATATTGACAGGAGCCGTTTTTCAGCCTGATTTCCCCCTTAAGCACATAGACGAACTCGATGTCCTGATGATAATGGAGAGGATATTCCTCCACCGAAGCGATGGTGATATTGATGGGAAAATCCTCTTGATAGGTGAGTTTTTCAAATAGCATAATCATACCTCCCTGGTTCTGCGAAATCGGTAACACCTACATTTATTATATAACAAATGCAAGAAATATGGAATAGAATAATTCAATTTTATAGCAAAATAATTATGATTTCGGGCAATTTAATCCTTGTATTCGGGGTAAAACCTATTTAGAATAGGAAGTAAGATAAAAAAATAATGAGGAGGCAGCGACATGGGAGACAGAAAAGTTTGTGTGATCACCGGAGCGTCCGGCGGCATAGGAAAAGAAGTAGTAAAAAAATATTACAAAAATGATTACAACGTAGTGATGCTTGATATAAAGGAAGAAGCGCTGAAAAAGGTCATGGAGGCGGAAAATCTCAGCGCGGACAGGGTTTCGTATTTGACGCTGGACGTTTCCAACGAGCAGCAGATTATCGACACCATCGCGAAGATTAAAGAGGCGCAGGGCAGAATCGATGTGCTGGTAAATGTAGCCGGAATCATCGGCAAGTATGACGAGACCATCGACTATACCTTCGAGAATTTCAAGAGGATTTACGAAATAAACGTGTTCGGCACGTTCCTCATGATGAAATATACGCTTCCGGTAATGCTGGAACAGGGCAAGGGAGCAATCGTAAACTTCGGCTCCTGCTCCGGAATGACCGGATACACCTCGGAAATCGGCTACGGCTCCAGCAAATGGGCGGTTATCGGCATGACAAAGAACGTGGCAAACGAATACGCTCGTCGGGGAATCCGGGCAAATTCCATCTCTCCGGGCTGGGTCAATACGGATATGCTGAAACAGACCCTGGAAGAATACAAAGTGACCGGAGATACGGTGAACTTCGGCTGCGTAGGAAGACCGGGAGAACCAAGCGAAATGGCAGACGCGGTTTATTACCTCAGCTCCGACGAGGCTTCCTTTGTTAACGGCATCAACCTGCTGGTAGACGGCGGCAAGATGCTTGACTGATTTAGAGATTTGATTGAATGGGGGAGAGTAAAATGTTAAACGAAAGATTGCAAAAAATGAGAACAAAGCTGTGGGATTCAAGACCTTGCATTACCGCAGAGAGACTTGTTTTGGCCACAGAAGCATACAAAAAATTCGCAGGGGACGCCATTCCGATTTTTCGGGCGGAAGTGGTGAAATACATCATGGAACACATGACGACCCTCATTATGGAGGACGAGCTGGTTGTGGGTACGCCTACCAACAAATACAGAGGGGCAAATCTCCATCCGGAATTTCAGTCCAGTTCCTGGTATATCAGCGATATCGACGATTTTCCGGTAAGAACCAAGGACCCATACGATATTTCCCCTGAGGACAGAGAGCTGATCCTCAAAACCCTGCCCTATTGGGAAGGAAAGTCCATGGAAGATATGTCGAAGACTGCCCTTCCTGCCCACACCGAAGAATGTATCAAGGACGATATCATCACCGTAGGGCTTAGAAACGGCGTTTCCGGCGAGACCACCTGCGACCACGAAAAAATCCTTACGGTAGGACTCAAGGGATATATGGACGAGTGTCGGGAAAACATCGCAAAGACCGCCGGCACCAGCAAGGAAGATCAGGAGAAAATCAACTACTGGAAAGCCTGCATAATCCAGTGCGAGGGTCTCATTATTTACGCCCACAGAATGGCAGAGGAAGCCGAAAGACAGGCTGCCGCCTGCAAGGACGAAAAGCGCAGGAAGGAGCTTCTTGCCATTGCGGAAAACTGTCGGGTTGTGCCGGAAAATCCGCCTCAGACCTTCTGGCAGGCGCTTCAGTCCATTTGGTTCGTACACGTATATTTCCACATTGAAGTTTGCACCACCGCCAACGGCTTCGGCAGATTCGACCAATATATGTGGCCTTACTACAAAAAAGACGTGATCGACGAAAAGAACATCACACAGGACGAGGCTCTGGAAATGTTGGAATGCTTCTACCTCAAGGCTTGCGAGGTTTTCGAAGTAAGAGACAAATGGTATGCGACCTCCTTTGCGGGTTACCCGATGTGGGAAATCCTCATCGTAGGGGGACAGACCAGAGACGGCAAGGATGCGACAAACGAACTGTCTTATCTCTGCCTTGAAGCGGCAAACCAGCTTAAGACCACCCAGCCGGTAATGGCGGTGAGAGTTTGGGAAGGTACGCCGGAGGAACTGATTCGCAAGGGCTGCTTGATGATTCAGGACGGACAGGCGAACCCGGGATTCTTTAACGACAACGCGGCAATAAAGATGACCCAGGGCAAAGGCTGCACCATGGAAGAGTCCAGAGACTGGACCATCGTGGGCTGTGTTCAGCCGGGTCCGGGAGGCGGAACTACCGACGGCTCCCCTGATGCGGGCTATGTTAACATGGGCAAGATGCTGGAATTCGTGCTTCACAACGGCGTGGACCCGTCAACAGGCAAGCTCATGGGACTCCAAACCGGAGATCCGAGAACTTTCAAGAATATCGAAGAATTTAAGGACGCCCTGAAAAAGCAGATTTTGCACCATTACAGGCTCGTAACCGAGGGATATAAGATCATGCAGAGTATGCATATGCTGAGATTCCCGGTAATCTTCGCCTCTATGGTTACAAAGGGCTGCGTGGAAAGCGGCAAATCCGTTCAGGAGGGCGGCGCAAAATACAGCACCGCAGGTCTTTATATCACCGGAGCCGCAAATATGGCAGACTCCATCGAAGCGATTGAAAAATGCGTATTCGAGGATAAGGACATCACCATGGATCAGCTTATCTGCGCCCTTGACAAGAACTTTGAGGGCGAAGAACGTATGCGGCAGCTTCTGCTGAATAAACCGGAAAAATTCGGTAACGATAAGGCTCACGTAGACGGAATTTACAGAGAAATGATGCATTTTATTGCAGATAATGTTCAGACCTGGCCGGACGCAAGAGGGGGAATGTTCTCCTTCAACGTTCACTCCCAGACGGTAAACGTGTCGCACGGCGCGGTATGCGGAGCGACCCCTGACGGAAGACTTGCCGGAGAGCCTTTCTGCGACAACGCTTCCCCGATGATGGGACGTGACAAGAGCGGACCGACCGCAACGGTGAAGTCGGTAGCCTCCATGGGACAGGAAGCTTTCCACGACGGCGCGTTGTTTAATCTCCGCTTTGACCCGAAGGGCGTTGAGGGCGAAAAGGGACTGGAGAGCATCGAAGGCGTAATCAAAACCTATTTCGACCACGGCGGCGAACACATTCAAATCAACGTTGTCGACACGGCTACCCTCAAAGACGCGCAGGTACATCCTGAAAATCACAAGGGACTGATGGTTCGGGTAGCCGGATACATGGCTTACTTCACAGAACTTGACAAGAGCGCACAGGACACCATCATCTACAGAACCGCGCATTTTGAAAAGCCTGAATAGGGAGACCGCGATGGAAAAGAACAAACACAAGGCGCTTGTGGGAGCAATTCAAAAGTTCAGCACAGAGGACGGACCGGGGATCAGAGCCACGGTCTTCCTCAAGGGCTGTCCGTTAAATTGCAAATGGTGCCACAATCCGGAGCTGATCCGCTTTGAACAGCAGATCATCGAAATGCCTAACAGCTGTATCCACTGCGGCTACTGCCTCACCCATTGCCCGAAAAAGGCGATTTTTGTAGGGGAAGAGGACAAAAGAATCCATGTGGACCGGAATCTTTGCGACTGCTGTCTCGAATGTACGAAATTCTGCTACGCCCAGGCGCTAAAGGCTGTGGCTAAGGAAATGACTGCGGAAGAGATCATGGCAGAGGTTTTGCAGGACAAGGGCTTTTATGAGCATACCGGCGGGGGCATGACCATCAGCGGCGGAGAAATGCTTTCCCAAGCGGATTTTGCCGAGGAGCTGATAAAGCTGGCACGGGAAAACGGCGTGAAAGTATGCCTTGATACGTCGGGTTTCGGCAATGGAGACGCGCTGATGCGGCTCGCGGAGTACGAAAATGTGACCAACATTCTTTATGACATGAAATCCATAGATAACGAGGTGCATAAAGAATATGTGGGGCAGAGCAATGAGGTAATTCTGGAAAATCTGAGGAGATTGGCGAAAAATCCCCTTACGAATCCGAAAATCCAAATGCGAATGCCTCTGATACACGACGTAAACGATCGATGGGATATCATCGAAAAGACCGCGGCATTTTATAAAGAAAACGGAATCACCCATTTGACCCTCCTGCCTTATCATAATCTGGGCGTGACAAAAAAGAGGAATCTGGGCGAAAAGCCCGTGGATTTCGTAACGCCTTCCGACGATTATGTAGACAAAATAAAAAAGTATTTTGAGGAAGAAGCGGGAATGCTTGTAGAGATTTTAGGAAAAACAAATTAGAAACCCTTTGATAACAACGAAGCTCGGCGACTTTGGGTTTACAGCCCCTTGCGCCGAGCCTTGCTGTTTTTTCTTTCATTTTTCCTTGCTTATATCAGCTTATATCTAACCAGAAAACCTGCGCCGCGAAGGATATCCGGCAATAGTTTTATTGCGGCTCGGGAGAGGAAGATGCTCTGGGAGCCTTTTTCCTTGAGATTGTAGGCGACCAGGAAGGTCAGCGTCCGCAGGTTTGCAACGCTCTTTATGCCTTCCAAAAGCTCCTTTGGGGATTGGAGCGTGAAAATATCGGCGTAGCGATCCAACGCCTCTTTTGCTTCAATATCGTAAGTATGCACCGCGTCGGAAATTTTTTCGAGAAAAATTTCATCGGTGTACAGCACGAGGGGGTCAAGGTCAAATAGCTTTGCACAGGCGTCGGCTTCCCTCAGCGTCACCTTTGGAAAAGCGCCCTTTGCAAAGGAATAATAGTCTCCCTCGATGAGCCCAAAGGCTTTCAGGGCGTCCAGATATCCAAGACGCATGATGCGCTTTGCGTTGGCTTTGTCGAAGATCAGGATATTGCCGAGATCCCATTTTGGTTCTATGTACACGAGATTCGGCGCGTTAGCGAGATTTTCGTGATTGAAAACTCCCATGCCCTTGAGGTTTACGGCGATAACATGGGTGGCGCCTTTTTTCACCGCCATGGCTACCGGAATTTCGTCGGCATATCCGCCGTCGATATAGTCTACCCCGTCAATTTCGTGGCTGTGAATCGCGGGAAAGGCAGAGGCGCTGGCGATGATAAAATCCACCAGCTTGCCGGCGGGAATATCCTCTTTATACAGATAATGAGGCTCAAATTCAGGCAGCGAAACCACCGGAATGCCATAGACCATGGGAGAATTTCGCACCGCCGATTCGTCGATATAGTTGTCCAGAAGATTTTTAAGCCCGGAAGTTCCCGCGCCGTGGTGAAAGACGATTTCCCGGGCGTATTCGATGGGCTGGCTTCCTTCGGGAACATCAAAGACCATGTGGGTTTCCAGCTCCCGCCAAAGCCGGGCGGTGAGTTCCACGTCTCCCTGAACCACCATCGCCGCGTTGATGGCTCCCACCGAGCAGCCCGTTACGATGTCGATTTTTATCCCAAGCTCGGTAAGCGCCTGCCAAACCCCTACTTCATAGGCACCCCGAGAACCGCCGCCCCCAAGGACAAGGGCAGTTTTTTTCTGATTTTTTGCTTTCATACCCAAAACCTCCTAACTTTTGACTACCAAAATTTTATCATAAATGTTATACTATTATCAAGAAAAACAAAACCGGAGGCGGAAGAATTGGACAAACGATTAGAGGAGATAATAAAGCAAAGCGAGAATGTGGTTTTCTTCGGAGGCGCGGGAGTCTCCACCGAAAGCAACATTCCGGATTTTCGCTCGGAAAAGGGTTTGTATAACGCGCAGCAGCAATACGGCAGAAGCCCGGAGGAAATGCTTTCTCACAGCTTTTTCACCAGGCATACCGAGACTTTTTTTGACTACTATAAGCATAATTTGATTTATCGGGACGCTCAGCCAAACAAAGCCCACAGAGCGCTGGCTTTCCTCGAAAAGGAGGGAAAGCTCAAAGCAGTCATCACCCAGAACATCGATGGGCTCCACCAAAAGGCGGGCAGCAAGCGGGTTTACGAGCTTCACGGCTCAGTTCTTCGCAACTATTGTATGGACTGCGGCGAATTTTATGACCTTGATTTTATCATGGAGGCTTCCCATTGTCGGGGGAATATTCCCCTTTGCCCGAAGTGCGGAGGCGTGATAAAGCCAGACGTGGTGCTTTACGAGGAAATGCTGGACGAGGCGTGCATGGCAGGAGCGATAAACGCCATCGAAAAGGCGGATACGCTGATTATAGGCGGGACATCGCTGGTGGTTTATCCGGCGGCGGGTTTGATACGCTATTTTCGTGGTAAAAATCTTGTGTTGATCAACAAGCAGCCCACCCCTTATGACCGCAGGGCGGATCTGGTAATCAACGATTCAATAGGAAAGGTAATGGAGGTATGATAATGTCAGGATTATTTAACAGATTGAAACAACTAAAAATAGAAAGAGACGACGCGATTTTCGTGGCGATAGATTTTCAGGAAAAGCTCATGCCGGCAATGGCAGAGCGGGAAGAGCTGGAAGCGAAGGTAGTAAAGCTTGTAAGCGGCATGAAAGCCCTTGGAATTCCCACCATCGTAACCCAGCAGTACACAAAAGGGCTTGGAGCCACGGTGCCTGCGGTAGCAGAGGCTCTGGGGGAATTTACCCCTATCGACAAAACTACCTTTAGCTGCATGGGAAACGATGCATTTTTGGAATCCCTTGAAACCCTCGACAGAGGAACCGTGATTTTGGCAGGCATTGAGGCGCATATCTGCGTGGAGCAGACCGCCCTTGACCTTTTAAGAGACGGCTACGAAGTGGCGCTGGTGACGGACTGCATTCAGTCCAGAGACCCGAAGAACAGGGATATTGCCATTCAGAGAATGATCCAGGCGGGAGTAATCCCGACCAGCTTCGAGAGCGTGCTTTATGAGCTTCTGGGAAGCGCGAAAGCCCCTGAATTTAAGGCGATCTCCGCCCTCGTAAAGTAGGGAGCCGAGAGAGTCGGAGAAGGAAAAAGGCAAAGGAAAGGCAAGACAACGAAAAGACAGTATGATATTTGAGAGAACCTTTGACAATTTGACCCGGGATGAAATCGAAATGCTCAATTCCTATTTTGACGGCTACGATTATCAATCCTCGGGTTATACATTTATTGCAAACTACATTTGGAGAAACACCCACAACATAAGCTGGCAGATCATCGGGGACTACCTTTGTATCGGCGCTTCGGCGGAGCTTGACCCGGAGGAGGACAAGCGGCATTTCATGTCCTTTCCCCTTACACGGACGGGAGCTTACGAGGTGGATTCCCTGCGGGAGACCCTGCTGGCGGCAAAAAAGATGTTTAACGAAGAGGGGCAGGAGCTTTATGTAAGCATGATTCCGAGGCACCTGGTGCATTATCTGGAAGAATGCTTTCCGGGACAGGTTTTTTGCGAACACGACCGGGACGAGGACGACTATGTGTATCTGAAGGAGGATCTGGTAAGCCTCAGCGGACGCAAGCTCCACCAAAAGAAAAATCACCTGAACTATTTCCTGAAAAACTACCAGTTTACCTATGAAGAGGCAAAACCGGAACATGCAGAGGAGATAATGGCGTATATCCGGAGCAAAAACGAGTACAAGCTGGGGGAGACTCCGGAAGAATGGAAAGAAATCCTCGAAATGGAAACGGAGGCGATTCGGGAACTGCTGAAATTTCTCGGCAAGGGGCTTTTGTCGGGAGTTATCCGTATAAACGGCAAGATTGAAGCGGTGACCCTGGGAGAATTTGCTCGGACAAACAGCAAGGAAACCGTCATCGTCCATGTGGAGAAAGCCGATGACCGAATCCGGGGGCTTTATCAGGCGATAAACAACGAGTTCTGCAAACGATTGCCCGAGGAAACCATCTATGTCAATCGCGAAGAAGACATGGGGCTTTTGAACCTGAGGCAGACCAAACTCTCCTATAAGCCTGTCACCATGACGGAAAAATATTTCGCCATAATCAGATAATCCGGCAAAGACCTTGTTAAAGAAACTTGTTAAATAAACTACTTTTGCGGGAGAACTTGATTTTTCACGACTTTGTGATAAGATAAGGAGAGGATGTATGTGAAAAAGTACAGGGCTCTTGTTAAAAAATTAACCAGAAAGCCTTGATTTTTCTGTTATTGTGTGATTAAATAATGCTGTAGACAAAATTCGTTTGTATACAGTAACTAAGTACCACATATCTTAAGGAGGATACATAAAAATGAGAGAAGTAGTAATCGTAAGTGCTGCAAGAACACCTATCGGAAGTTTCGGCGGATCTTTGAAGACAATTCCGACCAGAAAATTGGGCGCCATCGCCATCAAGGCTGCTGTTGAAAGAGCAGGAATCAAGCCTGAAATGGTAGAAGAAGTTATCATGGGTGCCGTTCTTCAGGGCGGACTGGGACAGAATGTTGCAAGACAGATGACCCTTGATGCAGGTCTTCCGATCGAAGTTCCGGCAATGACAATCAACAAAGTTTGCGGTTCCGGCCTCAGAGCTGTTGAACTTGCTGCTCAGATCATCAAAGCAGGGGATGCAGACATCGTAGTTGCAGGCGGCGCAGAGAACATGTCCGCTACCGCTTACGCTATGCCGGCTGCAAGATGGGGCGCAAGAATGAACAACACGCAGATGGTTGACATGATGGTTAACGACGGTCTTTGGGACGCATTCAACGGATACCACATGGGTATCACCGCAGAAAATGTTGCAGAGCAGTGGGGAATCACAAGAGAAGAATTAGACGAGTTCTCCGTAATCTCCCAGAACAGAGCGGAAGCTGCAATCAAGGCAGGCAAGTTCAAAGACGAAATCGTTCCGGTAGAAATCCCGCAGAGAAAGGGCGATCCGATCATCTTCGATACAGACGAATTCCCGAAATTCGGTTCCACCATCGAAAAGGTTGCGAAACTCAAAGGCGCATTCAAGAAAGACGGCGTTGTTACGGCAGCTAACGCTTCCGGTATCAACGATGCAGGCGCAGCAGTTGTAGTAATGAGCAAAGAAAAAGCTGACGAATTAGGTATTAAGCCGCTTTGCACAATCAAGGCATATGCTTCCGCAGGCGTTGATCCGTCCATCATGGGCGTTGGCCCTGTTCCGGCTTCCAAGAAAGCATTGGAAAAGGCTGGCCTTACTATCGCAGATATGGATTTAGTAGAAGCAAACGAAGCCTTCGCAGCTCAGTCCCTGGCAGTAAGAAAAGACTTAGGTCTTGACCCTGAAAAGACGAACGTAAACGGCGGCGCCATCGCCATCGGTCACCCGATCGGAGCTTCCGGCTGCAGAATCCTCATCACTCTTATCTACGAAATGATGAAGAGAGATTCCAAGTACGGTCTTGCTACATTATGTATCGGCGGCGGCATGGGAACTGCCCTCGTAGTTGAAAGATAATTACCCGCGGATAAAGAAATACAAGGATACACAGGGCGCTTCGTAAGGAGCGCCTTAACTTTTAGGTATGACGGGCATGCCGCTCGTCTGTGGTGAAAGTCCATAAGGGGCGCAGTTGCCGGTGAACCCGATAGTGACTTGCAAGGTTCCCATCGCGAGGTGTGGGGGAGAAGAAGCAATAGCAAAATCAGATAGAGCGAAAAATCAAAGGAAAATCATCGGAGGTGAGCAGTATGAAAACGAAGATGGAAAAAACCAACGCCATGCGCAGGCTGGACGCGCTGAAAATACAGTATAAGGAGCATACCTATACGGATACCGACGCCATCAGCGGCGTTGAGGTGGCAGAGGTGCTGGGGCAGGAGCCGGGACGGGTGTTTAAGACCCTCGTGACCCAGGGGAAAAGCAAGAATTACTATGTTTTTATGGTGCCCGTGGCGGAGGAACTGGACCTGAAAAAAGCCGCGAAAGCGGTGGGGGAAAAGTCCATCGAGATGATAAAGTCAAAGGAGCTTTTGCCTCTGACCGGATATATTCACGGCGGATGCAGCCCCATCGGCATGAAGAAGTTTTTCCCTACCACCATACACAAAACCGCCGCTGATTACGAAACGATTTTCTTCAGCGGCGGTCGTATCGGTTTTCAAATTGAGCTGCCTTTCGGCGATTTGCAAAAGGCGATCAAGATTCAGACCGGGGACATTATCTCTTCAGATACTCTTCCAGAGTGATGTCCTGTTTGGTGATTTCCTTTGCCACATCAACTCCAACATAGCGCAGATGCCACGGCTCGTAGTCGTAGCCTGTGATGTCGGTCTTGCCCTTCGGGTAACGAATGATGTAGCCGTATTTCGCACAGTTTTTCTTGATCCACTTGCCCTCATCGGTTTTTGCGAAATCCTGGGTGAGAGTCCAGCCCGTGGACTTTGTCACAAGGTCGATGGCGTAGCCCGTGTGATGCTCGCTTCTGCCCGGAGCTGCCGAACGAATGTCACGAAGCTCCTTTCCCATGGTGTTAAGGTAGTTTTTGTAGAGCCATTTCTGGGTTTCGTAGGTGCGGTAGGCGGAACAAATTTTGAAGTATATGCCGTCGGCTCTGGCGGCTTTTCTCATTTTTTTGAAGGCTTTGTAGGCGTCCTCCTTCATCTCCAAGCCCTGGTTGGTGGTGAAGTTTCCGTTAATGGCAACCATATCTGTCGGTTCGTAGTACTTGGAAACGGCGTGAAGCTTGTTTACCAGAACCAAAACGTCTCCGTTGTCCTTTTTCAGAAGGTCCAGCTTGTCGGGAAGTCCGTACATATCGAAGGACTCCCAGGGCGCTTCCTTGTCGTATTTTACCTTTGTTTTCTTTGTCGCCACCGTGGTAACCGCCGCCTCATTCCCTTCGTTGTCGGCATAGTCTGCGGTAGCTTCCGTTTCGCCTTGCGCAGCGGAATTATCTGCGTTTTCATCAACATTCATAACGGTGTCTTCCGTCGCTGCATTTGCGGCTTTTACGGAATCCGCGGAAGCAGTCTCCGAGGCATCTCCGCAGCCACTCATAAATATGACGGTCGAAGCGCAAAGCGCCAAAACCGATAACATGATCAAATTTCTTTTCCTCACTTTCAGCGTCCTCCTATATGTAGATTACTTTTAGTATACTTTATTTCTGCAATTTAGTCAAACCGCGAAAAAACGCCGGAAACCGCTGAAAAACCCTGAGAATCCGCAATTTTTACTGGATAAATGCCGCAAATCGTGATATTATATTATTTAGAATATTTTTTGAGAGGAAAAAACTATGGGAGAAACCAATTTTATTCACAGCATAATTGAAAAAGATTTAGAAAGTCACAAATATGGAGATAAGGTCTGCACCCGTTTTCCGCCGGAGCCGAACGGCTACCTGCATATCGGACACGCAAAGTCCATCTGCCTGAACTTTTCCACGGCGGCGAAGTACGGCGGCACCTGCAACCTCAGATATGACGACACGAATCCGGTCAAGGAAGATGTGGAGTACATCGACTCCATCGAAGAAGATGTGAAATGGCTTGGTTTCCAATGGGATAAACGGCTCTGGGCTTCCGACTACTTCGATGAAATGTACGAAGCGGCCCTGACGCTGATAAAGAAGGGCAAGGCTTATGTTTGCGACCTGACACCTGAGGAAATCAAGGAGTACAGGGGCACGCTCACGCAGCCGGGAAAGGAAAGCCCCTACAGAAACAGAAGCGTGGAGGAAAATCTCAGGCTTTTCGAGGAGATGAAAGCAGGAAAATACGCAGACGGCGAAAAGGTTCTTAGGGCGAAAATCGACATGGCGTCCCCGAATATCAATATGCGGGATCCGATTATTTACCGTATTGCCCACGCCACCCATCATAACACCGGGGACAGATGGTGCATTTACCCGATGTACGATTTTGCTCACCCGATTGAGGACGCAATCGAGGGAATTACCCACTCGATCTGCACCTTAGAATTTGAGGATCACAGACCGCTTTACGACTGGGTTCTTGCAGAGGTGGGGAAATGGCCTACACCGCCCCAGCAGATTGAATTTGCAAGGCTGAACCTGACCAACACGGTAATGTCCAAGAGATATCTGAAGAGGCTCGTTGACGACGGCGTTGTTGAGGGCTGGGACGATCCGAGAATGCCTACCATCGCGGGGATCCGCCGCAGAGGCTACACCCCGGAAGCCATTCGAAAATTCTGCGAGGAAATTGGGGTTTCCAAGGCAAACAGCACCGTGGACGTTTCCCTGCTGGAGCATTGCGTTCGGGACGATCTTAAGGAAAAGGTCGAAACGCGAAATGTTGTATTTGACCCGATCAAGGTGGTAATCACCAACTATCCGGAGGGCCAGAGCGAGCTTTGCGAAGTGGAAAACAATCCGGCAGTACCGGAAATGGGCACTCGGGATATTCCGTTTTCAAGAGAAATCTGGGTGGACGGCGAGGACTTCATGGAAGTTCCGGCGAAGAAGTATTTCAGGCTTTTCCCCGGAAATGAGGTAAGACTCAAAGGAGCCTATTTCATCACCTGCCAGGAGGTCATCAAGAACGAAGACGGCTCTATCAAGGAGCTTCACTGCACATACGATCCGGAAACCAAGTCCGGAAGCGGCTTTGAGGGTCGCAAGGTGAAAGGCACGATCCATTTCGTGGACGCGGCAACCGCAGTTCCCATTAAGATTCGCCAGTTCGACTATCTTATGAGCGAGGGCGAAGACGGCAAAATGGTTGCAAACGAAGACACCATGCACGAAATTACGTGTTACGCCGAGCCGAAAATTCTCGAAGCGGAGCCGGCAGAAAGATTCCAGTTCTTCCGACACGGATATTTCGTGGC
>CAVHEY010000006.1:20166-23415 GCA_963635155.1 Bacteroides stercoris | reverse complement strand
ATATTATCAACGCCTTTCGGGCTTACGAAGGAGTATGTCTGAATTTCGTTTGCCCCCAAAGCGCACATTACATTTCTTGCGATGTCCTTGATATCTCTGTCGTAGGACTGACCCGCCTCGTTGTTACCCTTAGGAATGGTAACCGGAAGGTTGTCGTAGCCGTAAAGTCTTGCCACTTCCTCTACGATATCCTCTTCGATTTCGATATCCTGTCTTACGGTAGGGGCGGTTACATACATATCGTCCCCCTCGCCTTCCACTTTCATTTCAAGGCTTTCCAGATAGCCTACCATCTGCTCTCTCGGAAGTTCGATTCCCAGCACATGGTTGATTCTGGATACTCTGGCGTGAACGGTTTTCGCCTCCGCCTTTTCCGGATAAATGTCCACGCTGCCCGCTACCACGGTTCCCGCTCCGATCATTTCGATCAGCTTGCAAACCCTGTCGGCTGCCTTTTCGCACAGGTTCGGGTCGATTCCCTTTTCGTATCTTCCGGAAGCCTCGGTTCTCAAGGTAAGCCGCTTTGAGGTGGTTCTTACGCTGTTTGCGTCGAAGTTTGCGGATTCGATTACGATGGTCTTTGTGTCCGGCGTAATTTCGGAGTTGAGTCCTCCCATGACCCCTGCCACCGCAACGGGTTTCTTCGCGTCGTTGATCATCAGCATCTTATCGTCCAGGGTTCTTTCGGTACCGTCAAGGGTCACGAATTTTTCTCCCTCCCTAGCCGTATCAACGATAATCTTATGCCCCTCCAGGCTTTCTATGTCAAAGGCGTGCATCGGCTGACCGTATTCCAGCATGACAAAATTTGTGATGTCAACGATGTTGTTTATCGGTCTCATGCCCGCGTGAATCAGTCTTCTCTGTAGCCACCAAGGGGAATCCTGAATTTTTACGTCCTTTGCGATTCTTGCAACGTACCTTCTGCACAGCGGCGATTTCACCTCTACGCTGATGTAGTCCGCCGCATTTCCCTCTTCGTGCTCGCACTCCGTTTCCGGATAGTTGAGCTTTGTTCCGAAGGTTGCCGCAGCCTCCCTTGCCATGCCTATCATGGAAAGACAGTCCGGTCTGTTTGGCGTGATCTCAAAGTCGATGATCGCGTCTTTCAGCTCCATGGTCTCCGCAAAATCCGTTCCTACCGGATATTCCTTTTCGAGGATCCAGATACCCTCTCTCTGATTTACCGGCACGACCTTGTCCTCGAAGCCCAGTTCCCCGAAGGAGCAAAGCATACCGTTTGAAACAACCCCTCTGAGCTTGCCCTTGGTAATCCTTGTGCCGCCTTCCTGTTTCGGCTGTCCGTGAATCGGTCCCGGAATCAGGCTGCCGTCAAGGGCTACCGGAACATAGGCTCCTTCAAAGACATTCGGCGCTCCCGTTACGATCTGAACCGGCGCTTCTTCGCCTACGTCAATCTGACAAACCACAAGCTTATCCGCGTCCGGGTGCTTTTCGATCTTCAGGATTTTGCCGACTACGACCTTTTGCATATCTTCCCCTTTGATTTCAAGGGTTTCCAAATTTGAGCCCGACATGATCATGCCGTCGCAGAACTCTTCCGGGCTTACCTTAACTTCTGTATAATCTTTTAACCATTCCAGTGATACTATCATTTTTTCCTCCTAATTTCTCCAAACCGAAATTTCGCGCCTTGACTACTTGAACTGTTCAATGAATCTCATGTCGTTTTCGTAGAGAAGTCTGATGTCGTCAATGCCGTATTTGAGCATGGCGATTCGCTCAACTCCCATGCCGAAGGCGAAGCCGGTGTATTTTTCCGTATCTACGCCGCCTACCTTCAGCACATTCGGGTGAACCATTCCGCAGCCCAGGATTTCGATCCAGCCGCTTCCCTTGCAGACTCTGCAGCCCTTTCCGCCGCACTTGAAGCAGGAAACGTCCATTTCCGCCGACGGTTCGGTAAACGGGAAGTGGTGAGGTCTGAATTTTGTCCTTACTTCCGAGCCGAACATCTGCTTTGCGAAGCTGTCCAGCACCCCTTTCAGGTCTGCCATGGTGATTCCCTCGTCAACCACAAGACCCTCCACCTGATGGAACATCGGGGAGTGGGTTGCGTCCGGGGTATCGCAGCGGAAGCATCTTCCCGGTGCGAAAACTCGAATCGGCGGTTTCTGGCTCAAAAGGGTTCTTACCTGTACCGGAGAGGTCTGGGTTCTCAGCAGGATTTCATCGTTGATGTAGAAGGTGTCCGTCCAGTCTCTTGCCGGGTGGTTCGGTCCCGCATTCAAAGCGTCGAAGTTGTTGAACACGGTTTCTACCTCCGGTCCCTCGGAAAGGGAGAATCCCATGGATTTGAACACCCTTGCGATTTCTTCGATGGTAATGGTGATCGGGTGCTTGGTTCCCAAATGCTGCATCTTTCCCGGTTCCGTAACGTCTATTTTTTCCAGCTTGAATCTGGCTTCCTTCGCCTTGTTCTTTAACTGCTCAAAGGAGGCGTCAAGCATTTTTTCGATTTCGCCGCGAACCTGATTCGCCGCCATGCCGAATTCTTTTCTTTCCTCCGGCTCCATTTTCCCCATGGATTTGAGCATTTCCGTAAGCTCGCCTTTTTTGCCGAGAACTTTGATTCTTACTTCCTCGGCGTCCTGTACGTTGTCGATTGCTTTCAATCTTTCTCTGGAATTTTCAAGAATTTTTTGAAGTCTTGCCTTTCTTTCTTCCATCTTTTCTAAAATTAAATCTTGCATATTTCTAACCTTTCTTCCCTCTCATCGCCTCGTACATCAGAATTCCCGCCGCCACCGAAGCGTTTAGGGACTCGATATTTCCGCGCATGGGTATTTTTATTTTTCTATCTGAGCTTTCGATGATTTCCCGACAAATTCCGTTGCCCTCGTTTCCTATGACAAGGGCGATGTTCTCTGTCAGGTCTTCATCAAAATAGTAGCGTTCCGTATCAAAACAGGTTGCCACGAGTTTCTTGCCGGCTGCCCTGGTAAATTCCACAAGCTCTGAATTGGAGTCCATGAAAACAACCGGCATTCTAAAGAGTGAACCGGTCGCCGCCCTTACTGCCTTGGGCGAAAAAATATCCGCCGTGCCCTTCATGGCTATTGTTAGGGCATATCCCGCCGCGTCTGCGGTTCGTAGGATCGTCCCTATGTTTCCGGGGTCTTGCAGTCTGTCCAAAACCACGAAGTTCCCCCGGGCGCCGATATAGTCTTCTTTTTTTGTTTCCGGCTTGGCAACCACTGCAATCATGCCTTGGCTGGTTTCCGTCTG